>NZ_JBPQTX010000067.1:0-26800 GCF_051386555.1 Streptomyces sp. URMC 126 | reverse complement strand
TCGTTGGTGCCCTTGGGGCCGCCGCGGCGCGGGACCGGGCGGCGGGCCGCCGCGCCGACGCCGTGGAAGGGCGTTCGGCATCCGGGACGAGGGACCGGGCCCCGGAGGTTCAGTGCCGCCGAACGGACCGGAGCCGTCCGCCGGAGGACGCCGGAGTCCGCCAAGACCGTCGGCCCGGTCGGACGGTTCGTCGGCGCCTCCCCCGCGCCGCGATCCCGGCCGCCCCGGTGACCCGGCGTCACGCCGCGACCTCCACCCCCGCGTGGTCGCCGATGACCAGCCGGTGGTGCCGGCCGCCGCGGTCCGCGGCGCGGACGGTGGCCCCCCGGCCGATCACGGAACCCTCGATCCCGCGCATCCCGGTGACCGTCGCGCCGTCCAGCACGATGCTGTTCCCCAGGTGGGTGCGGCGCAGGGCGCAGCCGCCGCCGATGGAGGTGTACGGCGTGACGTGACTGTCCTCCAGCACGGTGCCGGCGCCGATGACGGCCGGGCCCTGGACCCGGGAGCGCACCAGCCGGACCCCGGGCCCGAGCACGACCGGGCCGGCCAGCTCGCTCGCCGCGTCCACGAACACCCCCGGGTGGCACACGGGCCGCAGCGCTTCGAGGACGGCGCGGTTGCAGTCCAGGACGTCCGCGACCTCCCCGGTGTCCTTCCAGTAGCCGTCGTACTCGACGGCGCGCACCGGCGCGCCACGGGTGACCAACTCCTGGATGGCGTCGGTGATCTCCAGCTCCCCCCGCGCGCTGGGCCCGATGGCGGCGATCGCGTCGTGGACGGCCGGGGTGAAGAAGTACACGCCGATCAGCGCCAGATCGCTGCGCGGCTCCCGCGGCTTCTCCACCAGCCGCAGCACCCGCCCGTCCGGCGCGGTCTCCGCGACGCCGAAGGCCCGCGGGTCGGACACCTTGTGCACCAGGACCTGGGCGGCCGGGCGGCCCGCCCGGAACCCGGCGGCGGCGTCGGTGATCCCGGCGGGCAGCATGTTGTCGCCGAGGTACATGACGAAGTCGTCCTCGGCGAGGAACGCCCGGGCGGTGACCACCGCGTGCGCCAGTCCTCTGGGGGCGTCCTGGGGCAGGTAGGTGATCCGCATCCCCAGCCGGGAGCCGTCCTGGAGGGCGGTGGCGATCTGGTCCCCCCGGTCGCCGGTGACGATCCCGACCTCGTGCACGCCGGTCGCGCGGATGTTCTCCAGTACGTACTCGAGCACGGGCTTGTTCGCGATGGGCATGAGCTGCTTGGGCATCGAGTGACTGAACGGCCGCAGACGGGTTCCCGACCCGCCCGAGAGCACCAGTGCCTTCATAGAGCCTCTCCTCGCAACCGTTCCCGCCGCGCGGACGGGAACCGCCAGTGGATCGCCGAAAGGACGTGGTGGAACGGGACGGCGGAACGGCGACGGGAGACGGCGTGGCCCTTCCTCCGCCGCGTCCCCTCGCCGCACGCCGCCTTCTCCCCGGCCCGGCTCCCCGGCCGGAAGGCCGCGAGCGCCCGTCCGCACGTGAGTCGGGCCCGGCCGTTCGCGCCGCCGGGAAAGGGCGGGCGGCGACCGGGGGACCCGCGCCGACGGCGCGTCAGGGACGGCCGCCCGGACGGGCCGGGCGCCGTACGCGCCGGGCGGGACCGGTCCGGGTGAGGCCGGGAGGAATCGGCTCGCGGGCCCGGAGGTCGTCCGCGTCACGCCCTCGCCGTGGCGTACCTGCCGCAGGGCGCAAAGAACCGATGATGAGAAAGTATTCTTGGCGCGTGGTGGGGCTGTCAAGGAACGTGCCCCCGGCATCCCGGCGTTGCCGGTCGCCCCGCCGCCGCTGTCCTCGTCCGTCCGCCGCGGAAGGTGCCCACGGCGCCGGTGGGAACCTCCTGGTGATGGCGTGTCACGGTCGATTGTCTGTCCGAAATTCTCTCCTGACCGCGACGTTCATCCCGTACAGTGATCAGCCATGATGGCCTCACGGGGGAGTGCTGTCCGGTTCGGCGTACTGGGCACACTTGAGGTATGGAACGGTGACGACCGCCTACGGGTGGGTGGTCCGCGCGCGCGTGCCGTGCTGACGGCGCTGCTGCTGGAGGCCAACCGGGTCGTGTCCTTATCGCGGCTCGTGGACGCCGTCTGGGAGGACGCCCCTCCCGCGACGGCCGGACACCAGGTACGCAAGATCGTGGCGGAGCTCCGGGCCCGGATCCCGGGCGGCCGGCGCCTGCTGGTCACCGACGGCCCGGGTTACCGCATGGTGGTCGAGGACGGCCGGCTGGACCTGCTGCGCTTCGAGAAGGCCCTCGCCCGGGCCCGCGCGGCGGCGGACACCGACGAGGAGGCGGCCGCCCTGGAGGAGGCCCTCGCCCTCTACCGGGGCCGGGCGCTGCCCGAGGGCCGCAGCCCGCTCCTGGCCGCCGCGGCGACGATGCTGGAGGACCGCCAACTCGGCGCGCGCGAACGGCTGCTGGAGCTGCGCCTGGAACAGGGGCGCGCCGAGGAGGCGGTCGCCGGACTGCGCTCCCTGGTCGCCGAGCACCCGCTGCGCGAGTCGCTGGCCGCCCTGCTGATGGTGGCCCTGTGCCGGACCGGCCGGCAGGCCGACGCCCTGCGCGTCTACCACCACCTGCGCCGGCTGCTCGCCGAGCAGCTCGGTATCGACCCCGGGCCCGAGGCCACCCTGCGCTACGAGCAGATCCTCCGCAGCGAGCCCGCCCTGCACGACGGCACGGCCCGGCCCCGGCGGACCGACGCGCCCGGCCCCGCCGCGTCCCACGAGCGGGCGGCGGACGACGCGCGGCCGGGCGGCGTCCGCCCCGCGCCGCACCGCGCGACCGGGGCCGTCGCGGCCCCCGCCCTGCCCGGGGTACCCCGCCAACCCCTCGGTCCCGAGGGGCCCTTCGACGACGGTGACGACGCGGCCGGCACCGGCCCGTACGCCGGAAGCGCCGGCCCGGCCGCCGTACCGCCCCCGGCCGCGTACCCCGCGCCCGTCCCGCCGCGCTCGCTGCCGCACGACCTCCCGGACTTCACCGGCCGGGAAGGGGAGACGCGCTGGCTGCTCTCCCACGCCACCCGGGATCCGGACCGGCCGACCCCGGTCCTCGCGGTCGACGGCATGCCCGGCATCGGCAAGACCGCCCTGGCCGTCCACGCCGCCCACCGCCTCGCCCCCCACTACCCCGACGGACAGATCTTCCTCGACCTGCACGGCTTCACCGCCGACCGCGCCCCGCTGACCGCCCACACCGCCCTGGGCGTCCTGCTGCGGGCGATCGGCGTGCCCGACCGGCGGCTGCCCGCCGGCCGCACCGACCGGGAACAGCTGTGGCGGGCGCTCAGCGCCGGCCGCCGCCTGCTGCTGCTGATCGACAACGCCGCCGCCTCGGAACAGGTCCGGCCCCTCATCCCCGGCACCCCCGGCAGCCTGGTGCTCGTCACCAGCCGGCCCCGGCTGTCCGCGCTGGACGGCGCGGCCCACCTCAGCCTGCCGCCGCCCCCGCCGGGCGACGCCCTGGGCCTGCTGGGCGCCGTCCTCGGCCGCGACCGGCTGCGCGCCGAACCCGAGGCGGCGGCCGACCTGGTGGCCCTGTGCGGACGCCTCCCGCTGGCCCTCCGCGTCGCCGCCGGCCGGCTGCGCAACCGCCCCCAGTGGACGATCGCCGCCCTCAACGACCGGCTGCGCGGCGAATCCACCCGCCTCGCCGGACTGGTGGCCGAACACCGCGCCGTGGCCACCGCCCTCGACCTGTCCCGCACCGCCCTGCCCCTGCCCCACCAGCGCTTCTTCCACCTCCTCGGCCTCCACCCCGGGCCCGACTTCGACGCCCGGACCGCGGCCGTCCTCACCGGCACGCCGCTGCCCGCCGCCGAGGCGCTGCTGGAGGACCTCCTCGACGCCCACCTGCTCACCCAGCACACCCCCGGCCGCTACGCCTTCCACGAACTGGTGCGCCTCCTCGCCCGCCACCACCCCGCCGCGCCCCCGCCCGCGACCGCCCACCGGGCGGTGCGCCGGCTCCTCGACCACTACCTGCGCACCGCGACCCGGGCCGCCGAGCTGATCGACGCCCCCACCCCGCACCCGGCCCCCGAGGCGACGGCCGCGCCCGGCTCGCCGATCCCGTACGGCACCGAAGGCGACACCGGCGTACCGGCGGAGGACGACGCCCCACACCGACGGCGGGACGGGGCTCCGGCCGACGGGCCGCCCGCCGACGAACCCGCCGCCCTGGCCTGGTTCCAGGCCGAGCGCCCGGGCCTCCTGGCCGCCCTGGCCCACGCCGACGAGCACGGCTTCGACCACCACGCCCTCCGGCTGTCCCTCGCCCTGGCGCCCTGCCTCCGGCTGCGCGGCCACACCGAGGACGAGCGCCGGGTGCTCGGCACCGCCGCGGACGCCGCCCGCCGCCTGGGCGACCACGAGCGGCGGCTGACGGCCCTGACCGCCCTCGCCACCTCGTGCTGGCACCTCGGCCGCGTCGCGGAGGGCCTGGAGAGCGCCCGTCAGGCCCTGGCCCTCGCCCGCGAACTGGACGACGGGCCCGGCACCGCCCTGTGCCTCAGCCGGATCAGCATGTTCTACACGACCCTCGGCCGGTACGAGGAGGCCATCGACTTCCTGCACCGCTCCCTGGCACTGCTCAGCGGCACGGGAGCCGACGGCGAGGAGGGCACCGCCCTCGCCTGCCTCGGCACCGCGCAGAGCGCCCTGGGCCGGCACGCCGAAGCGCTGCAGACCAGCCGCCTGATCACACTCGGCAGCAGGACGGCCGGCGACGTCCACGGCGAGATCACGGGCCTGACCGGCGAGGCCGCCTCGCACGCCGCCGCCGGCGCCTTCGACACGGCACTGCGCCGGCTGGCCGAGGCGTCCGCGCTGGCCCGTCGCATCGTCACCCCGCACGGCCAGGCGGTCGTCCTCGCCCGCTACGCCGACGTCTACCACCGGCAGGGCCGGCACGCCGAGGCCCTGCGGGCCGGGCACGCGGCCCTGGGACTGCTGCGCACCGTGCGCCGCCCGGGCCTCGCCGCCACCGTGCACAACGTCCTGGGCGCGGTGCACCGCCCCCGCGGCGACCTCGACCTGGCCCGGCGCCACCACCAGCAGGCCCGCCGCCTGGCCCGGTACACCGGGCTGCGCAGCGAACTCGTCCTGGCCCTGGACGGCATCGCCAAATCCCGCCCGTCCCGGTGCGGGAACCGGCCCGACCCGGCCCACGCCACCGACCCCCTCACGCCCACCGCCCACCCCAACTGACCACCCGCCCCTATGCCGTCGCCCGGCGGAGACAGCGCGCCTCCGCGTACTCCTTGGCGTACCGCAACGTCAGCCTGCTGTCCGCCCCCAGCGCACTCCGGACGAGGTCCTTGGCCCGCGCCACGCCGGCGCCCGCGCCGAGCACCGCGTCGACGGCCGCCGGATCGACCGCGACGGTGTGCCGGGCGGTGGCCGTCACCGTCCCCCCGCACGGTGTGAACACCCAGCTGCCCATCTGGAGGCTCAGCAGTTCGGGCAGCCGGGTCCGCTTGTAGACGATGCGCCGCGGCGGGAAACACACCCGGACCGTCTCATTCCGCTCGGCGTCCCGGCCGTCGGCGTCCGCCCGCCCCCAGCCGCACGGCGTCCGCCCCCGTGCCCCGGCCACCAGCACCGCCCCCGCCCCGCCGGCCGACGGCAGCCGCTCCGACCACGACCGCGCCTCGCGGACGAACGCGTAGACGTCGTCGGCCGATCCGGCGATGCGGACACTGTCCTCGAAGGACAGCAGCAACTCATCGCCCAGTCCCTCCAGTTCGGCGCTGCGGCGCAGCGCCTCCAGCTCGGCCCTGGCGCGCCGCACGACCGTCCGGCCGATCCGGGCCAGCTGCCGCGGATCGTCGTCGACGGCCCGGTACTCGTGCCGCAGCCGCACCCGGCACTCGCGGGCCGAGACCGGCTCGAACTCCCACCGGCCGCCGAGGAACGCCACCGGCGGAGCCGGTACCTCCTGCCGGAACCCGATGCACCGCCGCTCCGGCGCCAGTACGCGGCGCGAGACGCAGCCGCCCGGCTCGCCGTCGCCGACCGCCCACACCCGGATCACGTCCCGGCGGCCGGTGCGTTCGAGACAGTCGACGTGCACCAGCGGCGGGAAGACCCGCGGCCAGTCCTCCGCCGCGGCCACCAGCCCGTAGACCCGGTCGGCGGGGGCCCGCACGGTCATGGTGTGCTCGGCTCCGCGCCGGTCCTCTCCTGCCATCGTTGTCGTCTCCTTCGAGTCCATGGGCGGCCGGCGGCCGGTCCCGTCCGCGCGGCCGGCGGCTCGGGGCAGGACCGGGACGCGGCCGGCGCGCGGGCGCCGCCGCGGGCGCGGGCGGGTATGTGAGTGGTGCCGTTGGGGCGGTGGAGCGGTCCGTCGGCGGCCGGCGGGACACGGCCGCGGCCTCGGGGGCCGGCGGACGCGTGGCGGAGACCGCAGCCGTCACGCGGCTCGCGGCAGGGCCCGCCGCGGCGGACGGAAGGCGCCGGACCGTCTCCCGGCCGGGGCGCAGGGTGCAGGGGCACCAGTGTGGTGGGCATCGTCTTGGCTCCAAGAGCCCGGTGTCAAGACCGCCTTGCGCGGAAGCGGCGCCTCCGGGAGGCCGCCCTCCGACGGGACCACGGGAGAGCGCACAAGAACGGACGTCAACGGACGGGAGCGGAAGGGAACGGGCGGGAACGGGCGGGAACGGGAGGCTGCGGCGGTCGGCCCCCGGGCCGGGGTCGCCCCCGGAAACGGCCTCCGCGACCGTCCCGGGAACGGCGGGAACGGGACGGGAACGGACCGGTACCCGCCCGGTATCCGGCTCCGGCAGGCTCGGAGCCCGGTCGTTCGACCCCTCCCACCCCACAGCCATGGAGCCCCGGATGCCGCACGCCTCAGCCCCCGCCGACACCACTCCCGCCCGTCGCCGCCTGCTCAAGGACCTGGCCGTCCTGCGGTGGCTCTACGACGAGCTGGCCGACGCCCTCACCCGTCCCCGCAGAATCGTGGAAAAGGTCAGCGAGCGCGGCTCGCCCGGCATCCCGCTCGACACCCGGGTGCTGGACGCCAGGGCGGACATCCGGTCGGTCCTGACCGGGTGGGCGGCCCTGGTCCGCGAGCAGCGCGGCGTCGGGGTCCCGGCCCGTGACACCGCCGCGCTGACCGCCTTCCTCGCCCGGCACGCCGACTGGCTGGCGGCGCACCCGGCCGCCGCCGACCTCACCGCCGAGACCGGCGAGCTGATCCGGGCCGCCTGGTCCGCGCTGTCCGGCCACCGCGACCGGCACGTCGTCATCGGCCCCTGCGTCCGGCCGGGATGCTCCGGCCGGCTGGCCGCCCGCCTGGGCGGCCGGACGGCCGCCGGCGAGGCCGCCATCGTCTGCTCCGCCGACACCGCCCACACCTGGTCGCCGGAGGCGTGGCACACCCTGGGGCCGCGCCGCGGCACCCGCCCCGGCGCGGGCGCGGGCTTCACCGCCCAGGAGATATCCGTCCGCTGGCGCCTCGCCTCCGGCACCGTCTACTGGCTGGCCAGCACCCACGGCTGGGGCCGCCGCAAGGAGGGACGGCGGGTCCTGTACGACCGCGACGACGTCCTCGCCACCATGCGGGACCGCGTGGCCGGCCAGGCCCTGGCCGGGTAGCGGCCCGGGGCGCCTCTCTCCCCGGCCCTCTCCCGATCCCTGTCCCGATCCCTCGTCCGGGCGACCCGCCGAATGGCGGTCCCTCTTCGAACGGAACGGCCGGGCGAAGCGTTTCCCCGCCCGGCGCGACTCGTTGAGCGGTGACGGATCGCCCCCCTATCGAGGAAGACGGAGAGCGGAGGAATGCCTGTGTTCCGGATGAGTGTCGTGTCGGCCGCGGTCGTCGTGATCGGAGCCCTGTCCCTGCCGGCCGCGGCCCAGGCCCGGACGGCGAGCGTGCCGGCCGGACCGGCCGTCCACGCCGTACGCGCCGACCAGCCCCCCTTCCCCTACACCGACTGCATCAACGCGGCGAAGAAGCACGGGGAGAGCGCGTCGTACGCCAAGTGGCACTGCGACGAGCTCGTGAAGAAGGGATGGGTCAAGCCCCCGAAGCGCTGACAGCACGCCCACACCGAGCTGACACCGCCTCGGCACGCGCCCTCCCGCTTGCCCGAGCGGGAGGGCGCGTGGCGGTACGGGCCACGGCGCGGACCGCGTGGTGTCAGGCGTCCGGCACGGCGCGCTCGGCCAGTTCGGTGACGGCGTGCGCGACCGAGGCGAGGGTGGCGTGCCGGTGCCAGCCCGCGAACGACCGGCCGACGAAGTCGCGGATCCCCACCTGCTCGGCGCGGCGCATCCCCACGGTCCCCACCCGGCGCCCCAGACACGCCAGCCGCAGCAGCACGCCCGGATCGGCGGTGGTCAGGTCGGTGAGCCACAGCTCGGCCGGCCACTGGGCGCAGGCGGGCCCCGCGCAGAAGAGGACGAAGTCCCCGATGCCGCGCGCCCGTCCGGACGCGTCGGGCAGCGCGGGCAGCCGCACCCGCACGGTGGCCACGAGCTCGGCCACGTCCGCCGTACCCGTGGTCATCAGCGTCACGCCGTGCCGCCCGATCCGCGTCAGCCGGGCGATCCGGCGGGCCGGTAACGGAGTGTCCGCCCAGCCGGGCAGCGCCGGGTCGGCCGGCAGCAGCCAGGTGTCCTGGCGGATCCGCGACAGCTGCGCCGCCCCCGCGGCGCGCAGCTGCGCCGCCACCGCGACGCCGTCGAGCCGCTCGCCGTTGAGCACCACCGGCCCGTGGGGCAGCCGGTGGCGCGCGACGGTGTCCAGGTACGCCCGTACCACCGAGTGCTCGGGCGTCTCCCGGACCGCCTCTTCCCCGCGCGGCGCCCCCGGCCGCTCCGCGGCCTCTCCCGGCCGGCGGGGCGGCAGGTGCAGCCGCCAGTGCACGGGCACGGCCGCGGCCGGGGACGCCGCCCACACCCCCACCGCCTGCTGCGCGGTGACGGCCTTGCCGCTCTCCCACGAGTACGTCCGGCCCACCCCGACGGAGTGGGTGCCGGACTTCGGTATCGTCATCGGCTGCACCACGCACGCCTGCGGCGCCGTGTGCCGCGCAAGGTAACGGCCCAGGGCCTCGCGCATCGGCTCCCAGGCCCATGTGGAGTCGTTGACGAAATGGTGCAGCCCCTGGTCGTTGACCTGCTCCCCGAGGAACGCCGCGATGTTCCGCACCGACTTCCTCCCCGGCGCCCCCAGCAGCCCCCGCAGGTACATCACCCCTTTGCGGCGCTGGTCCGCCCGGGGCAGCGAGGCGAAGACCACGGCGGACAGTTCGGCCAGGAGGCGGTCGAGGGCGACTTTCCTGGCGGCGTCCGGAAAAGGGTCGTTCGGGGTGGTGTTCCGTAAATCCGTCCAGTACGGCTCACCGGTCACGAGCGTCATCGACGATCCTCCCTGTCGGGCCGCGCGGTCCGCCTCCCGGGGGACCGGCGACGGGCGGCTGTGCCTGGGCCGTGCCGTCGTGGAAAAGATCTCCGCGTGCATTCCCGGATTCCTCCCGCGCGTTCCGGGCCGGCCGGACTCGCACGGCGGAAGCGGGAAGGAACCGGCCGCGGCGGGAAACCGGCGGGGCCGGCCGGCGCTCGACGCCCGCCGCTCCCCGGGAAATCGGCCGGTCACGACGGTCCGGCACCCGCGGACGGAATTCATGGTGGGTGGCGGGGCCGGTCCTGACAAGGGAAAGTCCCGCGTCACGGGAACGGCGGCGGAAAGGTGGCAGGAACGGCTGCCACCGGGCGCGCACCGGGAAAGCGCCTGCCAATTCCGCGCACGCGGGAACCCGCCCGTCGCCCGCCCGGGCATGATGCGTACATGGCCGCAGACGGGCGCCCGCGAAGAGCGGGGAGACCGGGGAGACCGGGGAGAGGGGCGGGACCGGCGGGAACGCGACACCGCGCCGGCCGCCGCCCGGTCGCGGCGCGTACCCGGCACGCCGGGCCCGCCCGTACCCGCTCAGGAGACCCCGTACTGCAACCGGGTGCGCAGCTCCTGGCGGTTGGCGACGCCCAGCACCTCGTACACCCGCCGTATCCGGCGGTACATCGACCGCTCGGAGCAGTAAAAGCGCCGTGCCATCTCGCCGACCGGGACGCGTTCGCGGAGCATGCGCACCAGCGCCCGGTCCTCCTCGGACAGCGCGCCCACCGGCGCCTCCGCGCCCGGCGCGGGCCGGGCGGCGCCCGGGACGCCGACGGCCGCGGCGTGCTGGAGCAGCAGCCCGCGCAGGACCCGGAACGACTCGGAGGGCTGCACCAGGAGGTTGAGCACCCAGTTGGCGCCGCTCTGGATCGCCAGGTGGGTCTGCGTCCCCACCGCGTCCGCGACCACCCCGACGATCCCCGCGACCGGATCCGCCGCGGAGACCCGGGCCAGCACCGCGGCGTGCTGCGGGGTGAAGGCGGGCAGCGCCGCGAACACCCCCTCACGGCCCCGGACGGCCGCGCCGACGTCGTCCGCGTACTGCCAGCGGAGCGAGGTGTCCGTCGTCCTTCCGCCGTACCCCTCCAGCAGCCGCCGCAGGGAGCGGTGGGCGACGATCACCGCTCCGTCCGCGCCGACCACGGCCGTGCCTTGATTCCCCATGAGTTCCCCCGCGTGCACCATCGAGCACCATTCGTCTCTTGTCCGGCGGGCGGAGACCGGGCCGGCCCGCGCGTCTCACCGCACGCGTGCCGTGCCGGCGGCCGGCGCCGCCGCCCCCGGCGGAAGGACGCCCTGACGGGCCCGCCGGTTGGCCGCGGGACCGGGGAGGCGGCCGATCGCCCGGCGCCGTCCCGGCGGGGGAGTGGTGCGACGAGCCGATCCGCTGCGCATGCCGGTTCCTTCGTCGGTGACGACGGGCGCCCGCCCGGCACCCGGCTCCCGGAAGCGCGGCGCCGGTCCACCCCGGGAACCGCATTCCGTTCGGCGCATGCCGAAAACCAGCGCCAAGGGTGCAATATGCTGTCACTGGATGGCAGTTGAAGGCAAGTGGCCGTCACGGCCGCGCGTGCCGTTCCCCGAGCGGCGATTCCGGACGCAATGGACCGGACGTCGCGGACACGACTCCTCGCGCAAGACCGGTGCGCCGGTCAGGCGCCGATGCCGTCCCCCCCCGGCCGCCGCCCGGAGTAACCGGGCGGATAAGGCCGTCAGTCGGCGACCGCCCCGGACGCGCGCCCTCCGTCGCCCGGCGCCGGAAATACCGAAGTGCCCGAACCCCCGCCCCTTGTCGGGGAATCGGGCCGGATGAACGCCGAATGCCGAATATATCGGGCCTCGGGGCAAGGCTCTTTCCCTGTTTCCCGGGACACCCGGGTTTCCCGCCCCGGCGGCGCCCCGGCGGAAAAGCCGCCGCGCGATCGCGGGGCGTTTCCGCCGGGGCGGGCGGACGGCCGTCAGGCCGGCGCCTTCCCCTTCCGCGCGCCCATGCCGTCGAGCAGGTACTCCAGGCCCACGGCGAAGTTGCCGTCCCAGTCGTCGTCGGTGATGTACCGGTGGGCCGCGACGGTCGGGTACCGCTCGCGCCGGCCGTCGAGGTAGTCCTGTCCGGCCCGGGCCTCCTCGGGGGAGAGCCGCAGGCTGGACTGGGCGGCCGTGGCGCCCATCACGTGGTTGTACAGCGCCCACGTCGCGGCGTTCAGCCGGTCCTCGGCCAGCCCGGCGCGGAGCAGCGCCGACTGCAGGAACTCCATCCAGGTCAGGAAGTTCGGCCCCAGCAGCGGCCGTCGGCGCGACGGCAGTTCGGCCGACCACGGGTGGCGCAGCACGGCCCGCCGCCAGTCGTGCAGCAGCCGCGCGATGTCGTCCCGGGGCCGGTTGGTGTGCCGGTCCGGAACGGGCGTCTCCCCGAAGATGGCGTCGACGGCCAGGTCGACGACGTCGTCCTTGGTCGTCACGTGCCAGTAGAGCGTGGTCGCCCCCGCCCCGAGCCGTTCGGCCAGCCGCCGCATCGTCAGCCGGTCGAGTCCCTCCTCGTCCAGCAGTGCGACGGCCGCCCCGACGATCCGCTCCCGCGTGAGCGGCGCGTCCCCGCTCCGGCCGGCCCGTGCGGGCCGCAACCAGACGCTTCCCACGCCGCGGTGGGCCCGGCCCCCCGGCGCGTGCTCGCTGTCGGCGATGACCTTCACCTCCCCATGTACGTGATCACCCCGGAAAACGCGCACAACGTATCACCCGGGCGCGCGGGTTCCGGCCGGGGCCGCCGGCTCGCCTTCGCGGACGGACCCGGGCCCGGCCCTGAGCGCCCTCGCACCCGGCGCGACCAGGGTGGGAGGCCCCCGACGGCCCTCCGGTCCGCCGTCGCGCCGACCGCCAACTTCCTTGTCGCGCCCGGGATTTCGACCTTGTCCGGACGATCGGCGGTGTAGTACGCTCCCCGCCGTCCAGACCATTGTTCCAGTAACTGGACCGATGTACGAGTGACGGTGACGCATGGTTCTGTCCGAAGCCCCGGCACCCCTGGCCGACCCCAGGCGCTGGTGGGCCCTGCCCGTGGTGAGTCTCGCCCAGCTGATGGTCGTGCTCGACGCGACGATCGTGAACATCGCCCTGCCCTCCGCCCAGCACGACCTGGGCATGTCCGATACCGACCGGCACTGGGTGATCACGGCGTACGCCCTCGCCTTCGGCGGCCTGCTGCTCGTCGGCGGCCGGGTCTGCGGCGCGCTCGGCCGCCGCCGCGCCTTCCTGATCGGCCTGGTGGGGTTCGCCGCGGCCTCCGCCCTCGGCGGCGCCGCCGGCAACGCCGGCACCCTCTTCGCGGCCCGCGCCCTCCAGGGCCTGTGCGCCACCCTCCTCGCCCCGGCGGCGCTCTCGCTGCTCGCCCTGACCTTCACCGACGCCCGCGAACGCGGCCGGGCCTTCGGGGTGTTCGCCGGCGTCGGCGCCGGCGGGGCCGCCCTCGGCGTGGTCGCCGGGGGCCTGCTCACCCAGTACGCCGACTGGCGCTGGTGCCTCTACATCAACGTCCCCATGGCCGTTCTCGCCCTGGCCGGCACCCCGTTCCTGCTCCGCGACCGGCCCGAGCGCGGACTGCCGCGCCCCGACGTGCCCGGCGCGCTGCTCAGCGCCGTCGGCCTGGTCGCCCTCGTCTACGCCTTCGCCCAGGCCGAACCCCGGGGCTGGACCGACCCGGTGGTCCTCGTGCTGCTGATCGGGGGCGTCCTGCTCCTCGCCCTCTTCGCCGTCGTCGAGGCGAGGGCGCCGCACCCCCTGCTGCCGCTCCGCGTGCTGCTGCACCGCGCCCGCGGCACGGCGTTCTCGTCGGTCTTCCTCATGTTCGTCGCGATGTTCGGCTTCTTCCTGTTCGTCAGCTACTACACCCAGACGATCCTCGGCTACTCCGCCGTCAAGGCGGGCATGGTCCTGCTGGTCAACGCCGTCGGCGGGATCGTCGGCTCGATGGGGATCGCGGGATACCTGCACCGGCGCACCGCCCCGCACGTCCTGATCGTCGGCAGTCTGCTGGCGGCCGCCGCCGGGATGGTCGTCCTCACCCAGCTCACCGCCACCAGCTCCCACGTCTTCCTCGGCTATCTGCTGCCCGCCCAGATCCTCACCGGGCTGGGGCTCGGCTGCCTTCTGGCCACCGCCACCAACCTGGTGACCTCCGGCATGGCCCCGGCCGACGCAGGTGTCGCCTCCGCCGCCTACAACGCCGTCCAGCAACTGGGTGCCGCCCTCGGCACCGCCCTGCTCAACTCGGTCGCCACCAGCGTCACCGCCGGCTACCTCGACCGGCACGGCCGCGGTGCCGACGCCGTCGACGCCGGCACCGTGCACGGCTACACCGTGGCCCTCTGGGTCGCCTTCGCCGTCCTCGTCTGCGGCGCCCTCGCCGCCGGCGCGCTCTCCCGGCGCGGAGCGGCCGGCAGCGGAGCCCGCGCCGCGGAACCGGTCTCCTGATCATCCGTCCCGAGAAGGGAGTCACGGCCATGGAACACGCCCCGGGCGGGTTCGTCCCCGTCATCGACCTCTCGGACCGGCACACCCCGCACGGCCGCGCCGCCGTCGCGGCGGCGATCGGCCGGGCCTGCGAGGAGTCCGGGTTCTACGTCGTCGTCGGCCACGACGTCCCCCGGGACCTGATCCGGCGCATGCACGCCGTCACCCGGGCCTTCTTCGAACTCCCGGACACCGAGAAGGACAAGGTCGCCCACCGGCCCGGCGTCTCGGGCTACCGCCGCCTCGGCGGCACCACCGCCCACAGCATCGACCGCCCGTCGCCGCCCGACCTGTGCGAGGCGTTCGCCGTTCACGTCACGGGCGACCTGGACACCGCCGAACGCGCCCGGCTCGGCGACCGGTGGGCCACCTGGACGCTGGCCAACGTCTGGCCCGAACGCCCGGCGGACTTCCGGGACGTGTGGCTCGCCTACCTGGCCGCCGTCCGCGACCTGGCCGCCGACCTGATGCGGCTGTCCGCCCTCGCCCTGGGCCTGGACGAGGAGTTCTTCGCCGACAAGTTCGACCACGACGGCTCCTCGCTCGCCGCCAACCACTACTACCCTCCGCCGCCCCACCCCCTGCCGGGCCAGCTGCGGCGCGGCCCGCACACGGACTTCGGCGCGCTGACCGTCCTCCACCAGCAGGACGACCGCGGCGGTTTGCAGGTGCTCGACGGGGACGGCCGCTGGCGGGACGTCGCCGCCGTCCCCGGGAGCTTCGTCGTCAACCTCGGCGACCTGATGGCCCTGTGGACCGGCGGGCGCTGGGTCTCGACCATGCACCGGGTGGTCAACCCGCCGCCGGGGGACACCTCGTCCCGCCTGTCCGTCCCCTTCTTCTACCTCCCCAACCACGACGCCGTCGTCCAGTCCCCGCCGCACCTCGCCCCGGACCCCGGAGGCGCGCCGCCGGAGCGCGTGACGGCCGGCCCGTGGATGTCCCGCAAGCTCCGGAAACTCTTCGCGACCGCCGGCTGACCAGGAGTTGACAGATGCCGCCGGCACGCCGTGGCCGCCCCCCGCCGGCCGCCACTACCGTCGACCGGGGGCGCCGCCGCCCCCGAGACGCCCGCGGCCCGCGGCCCGCGCCAGGACCGCGCCGCACACCGACGGACCCACCGTACGCACCGGCAGGAGGACGAGGGACGATGCGGAAATCGGCGCACCACGACCGGATCAGCGCGCAGTACCAGTCCGTGAGCAGCCGCTACGACCGGGTGAAGAACCTCCCCTACGCCTTCGCCGAACGCGAGACGCTGTGCGCGGCCCTCCCCGACCTCACCGGGAAGTCCGTCCTCGACGTCGCCTGCGGCACCGGCTACTACTCCCGCCTCTTCAAGCGCCTGGGCGCCGAGCGCGTGGTCGGGGTCGACATCGAGCGGAGCATGGTCGACTGCGCCCGCGAGATCGAGGCCGAGGAGCCGCTGGGCATCACCTACGACGTCTTCGACGCCGCCGAGCTGCCCGTCCTGGGCGAGTTCGACGTCGTCGCCCCCATCTGGGCGTTCGTACACGCCAAGGACGCCGGGGAGTACGAGGAGATGGTCACCCGGTGCGCGCGCAACCTCGCCCCCGGCGGCACGATGGCCGCCCTCTGCTCCAACCCCGACATCGACCTGGAGCGGATGACCGCCTACCCGCGCTACGGGCTCTCGATCACCCCCAAGGAGAAGCACGGCGACCTCCAGGTGATCACCATCGGGATGGACGTCGACCCGCCCGTCTCCTTCGACGGGTTCTTCTGGCCCGCCGGCATCACCGAAACGGCCATGGCCAAGGCCGGTCTCGTCGACATCCGGCGGCGCCCGAACCTCGCGCCCGGACACGTGGACGGCGAGAACCCCAAGGGCTACTGGACCGACTTCGTCGAGAACCCGCCGTTCGCCCTGTACACCGCCGAGCGGCCCTGACCGGCGCACCGCGCCCGCGGCCCGGGCCGCCGACCCCTGGAGACGGAGAGGCCATGAAGATCGCTGTATTCGGCGCCAACAGCACCACGGGCCGCCACCTCACCCGGCAGGCCCTCGCCGAAGGCCACACGGTCACCGCCACCGTACGGCGGCCCGACGCGTTCCCCCTGGCCGGCCCGGGGCTGACCGTGCGCGGCGTGGACGTCCACGACCGGGACGCCGTCGACGCGGCGGTCGCCGGACACGACGCGGTCGTCACCATCCTCGGCGTCCCCTACGGGCGGGAGCCCGTCACCGTCCTCTCCCGGGGTATCACCCACATCACCGACGCCATGGCCGCCCACGGCGTCAAACGCCTCGTCTGCTGCTCCTCCCGGCTGCTCGCCGTCCGCGCGCCGGCCGGCTCGGGGGAGCGGCCCCCCAAGGAGCGCTTCACCTACCGCAGGATCGTCTACCCGTTCCTGCGCACCCTCGGCCGGCAGCTCTACACCGACATGATCCGCATGGAGCGCGTCGTCCGCGCCACCGACCTCGACTGGACCCTCGTGCGGCCGTCGGCGCTCTACGACACCGACACCCGCACCGACTACCACTTCGCCGCCCCCGAGGCGCCCGGCCTCTACACCTCGCGCGTCGACCTCGCCCACGCCCTGCTGCGGCTGTGCGCCGAGGACGCCTATCTGCGCACGGTCATCGGCGTCTTCACCACCGAGGGCGTGCCGACCTTCCGGGACGTGCTGCTGAAGGAGGTCATGCGCGTCGGCTCGTGGAAGAGCGGGTGACCGCCGGGAACTCCCGCACGCCGGGCGGGCCGCCACACCACGGTGTGTGGCGGCCCGCCCGGCGTCCGGCCGCTCAGAGCGGTTCGAGGTACCCGGCCAGGGTGTACGTGCCGGACGGGCCGTCAGGAGCCCGCCCGGCGGCGTCCGGCGCGGACGGGAGGAAGCCGCCCAGGGTGTACGTCCCCTCGTCGGTCCCCGCTTCCGGTGCTTCCGGTGCCTCCGGTGCCGCCTCGCGCGGGCCGTGCAGCCAGGACACGTAGTCGTACAGGTCCGACGCCGACATGCGGGCCAGGGCGGCGTTGCGGGCCGTGGCCGCCGGCCCCGCCGCGTGCCACAGGGCGATGCTGTCCCGCGCCAGCCGGTGCACCCGCGCCGTACGGTCGCGGCGGGCCGCGGCGTAGCCGGCCAGCCCCGCCGCGAACGCGCCGGCGGGCCGGTCCAGCGCCGTGCCGAGGGCCACCGCGTCCTCCAGGGCCAGGCAGGCGCCCTGCGCCGCGTAGTGCAGCATCGGGTGCGCCGCGTCGCCGAGCAGGGCCACCCGCCCGTCGGTCCACCGCCGTACCGGCTCCCGGTCCACCAGCACCCAGGCCTGCCAGCCGGTGCCCAGCTCCAGCAGGCGCCGGGCCGGCTCGCACAGCGCGGCGAACTCCGCCAGCACCGTCGCGGAGGCGACGGGCCGTCCGGAGAACGGCTCGGGCGGCGCGTTCTCCGCGCTGGGCGCCAGGTTGAGGTACCGGCCGCCGGCGATCGGGTAGTGCACGAAATGCCGGCCGGGCCCGGCCCACCACGTCACCGCCCGTTGCCGCAGCGCGGCCGGCACCCGCTCCATGGGGACGGCCGTCCGGTAGACCGTGATGCCCGCGTTGCGCGGGCGGCCGTCGCCGAGCATCCGCTCCCGCACGGCGGAGCGCAGGCCGTCGGCGCCCACCAGGGCGTCCGCCGTCAGGCTCCGGTCGCCCTGGAGGAGCACCCGCACCCGGTCGCCGGTGTGCTCGTACCCGACGACCGGGTGCGAGGCCCGCAGCTCCACCCGGCGCTCGGCACGGCAGGCCGCGAGCAGCGCCCGGTGCAGCTCGCCGCGGTGCGCCACCACGTAGGGGGCGCCGAACCGGGCCCGGTAGCGCTCGTCCAGCGGCATGCTCACCACGTGCTCGCCGGTGACACCGTCCATGAACCGCAGCTCCGGGACGGGCACGGCCAGCCGGGCGACGGCCTCGGCCAGGCCCAGCCGGGCCAGGGCGCGCAGCCCGTTGGGAGCCAGCTGGACGCCCGCGCCGAGCTCCGTGAACTCGGCCTCCCGCTCGCAGACCACCACGCGATGGCCCCGGCGGGCCACGGCCAGCGCGGCGGCCAGCCCGCCGATGCCGCCGCCCGCGACCACCACGTCGGCCGTCACGCCGGGCCCCCGTCCCGAGCCGGGCCGTCTTCCCCGGCCAGCCGGGCGGCCAGCTCCAGTCGTTTGACCTTGGTGGTGGCCGTCCTGGGCAGGTCCGCCTCCGACCAGCGCACCGGATCGGCCATCGGCGGCAGCCCGGCCACCGCCGCCCGCCAGGCCGCCTCGTCCAGCGGCCGGTCCCCGCGCGTGCACACCACCGGCAGCGGCGGCCCCGCCGCCGTGGGCAGGATCACCACCTCGGCCAGCTCCGGCAGCCGGGACAGCAGCCGGTCCTCCACCGTCAGCGTGCTGCCGAACCCCGGTATCTCGTCCACCTCGCGGTCCGTCAGGTGCAGACAGCCCCAACGGGTGCGGTAGCCCAGGTCGCCCATGCGCCACCACCCGTCGGCGCTCTGCCGCGTGAACCGTTCCGGCTCGCCCAGGTACGTACGGATCCGCCCGTCACTGCTCACCTCGATCCAGCCCGGGGAGGCGGACGTGGGCCGCCGCCCGTCCCGGCTCACCACCCGCACCCCGGTCATCCCCGGGAAGGGCACCCCCACACAGCGCCCGTCCGCGTCCGGCGAGCGGTGCCGGCCGTAGGCGCGGGCGACGGTCGGGCCGACCTCGCTCTGCCCGTAGATCTGGCCGAAGCGCGGGAACCGCCGGCCGGACGCCGCCGTCAACGTCCGTATCGTGCGCGGGTGCAGGGCGTCGAAGGTGCTGCTGAACAGCTTGACGTTGGCCAGCGGCGCCCGGGGGTCGCCGGCCAGCCGCTCCCAGCTCAGGTACGTGTTGGGATGCGCCTCCAGGACGGCCGGCCGCAGCCGGGCGAACAGGCGCGCCACCCGCTCCGGGTCGGCGTCCGCCAGCACGGCCACCGGGAAGCCGCGCAGCAGCGCCAGGGCCAGGGCGGTGACCAGCCGCGAGTGGACGAACGAGACGTGGATCGCCACCGGCTCCCGCCGCCGCATCAGCGCCGTGGCCATCGCCTGCGGCCGGTAACGGGCCTGCAGGCTGTACCCGGTGTGGACGGCCAGCTTGGGCAGCCCGGTGGTGCCCGAGGTATGGGTGACCAGGGCGGGACGGTCCGGGGGCACCGGCACCTCCGGCACCCGCGGCGCGTCCGCCAGCGCGGCCAGCGACACGGCGCGGGCGTCCCGGCCCGCGGCCAGCAGGACCCGCGAGGCCAGCGAGAACACGGCGTCCGGCAGCGAGCCGGTCAGCGTGGCGGCGTCCGTCAGCAGCACCGGGCGCTCGACCCGGCGCAGCAGTGCCGTCACCGTCGCGCCGTCGAGGTGCGGCGAGAGCAGGACGGGGACTCCGCCGATCCGGGCCACGGCGACGGCCAGCAGGGTGATGTCGAAGGCGTCGCTCTTGTGGATCACCACATGGCCGTCCGGCCGCACCCCCGCCCGCCAGAGCCGGGCCGCGAAGTCGTCCACCAGGTCGGCGACGTCCGGCAGGGTCATCGTCCGCCCCCGCTCCGGGGCGATGTCCAGATCGTGGTCGAGGAGCAGGACGTTCGACGGGTACCGGGCGGCGGCCCGCTCGAACAGCGAACCCAGCCGGATGCCCCGGTTCCCTACGCGCTGCAGCAGCATGTGTCAGCCTCGCTTCCGGTGATGTGCGCGGACGTGCCGGTCAGCGGGGTTCGAGAGCCCTCTTCAGCCGCGCCGCCGTCGCGGCCATGTCCCGCTCCAGCTTGGCCCCCCACTCGGCGAAGAACCGGCTCCGCTCCGCCTCGTCCATGCCGGCGGTGATCCCGCGGATCCCCTCCGTGGGCGCCCCCATACGGAAGTGATGGGTGAGCCGCGTGGCGCCGCCCGGGGCGGGGGCGAGGGCGTAGCCCCAGACGCTGTCCTGCACCCGGCCGGCGCCGTCCAGCATCGCCCACGCGAACCGGCGGCCCGGCTCGGCGACGACGACCTCGGCCCGCGTCGTCCATTCCCCGCGCACCACCGGCGCCCAGGCCACCACGTCCGCCGGGCGCCGGTTGCGGCCGACGAACACCGTCCCCACCGCGCCGGCGGGCCCGCCCTCCCACTCCCCGCCGACGCACTCCTCGCTCCAGCGGTGGCAGCCCGGGAGATCACTGACCGCCGCGTACACGGCCTCCGGTGGCACCGCGACGAGGACGTCGGTACTGATCTCGAAGAGGGGCCCGGTCGCTGCGCCCGCGGTCGTACGGTTCCCTGCCGTCATACCCGACAGCCTCGGGGCACCCGCCCGCCCGGGGCAACGCGCCGCCCCGGGGATTCGTCAGGTGTCCGCCGGGCACACCGCCCCGGGAGCGGTGCGGGAGGTGACAGACTCGCGCCGGCCGCCGTCGACGGCCCGGAACGGCGGACCGTAGGGTCGCCTCGACGTGCCGAGCCGTCGGAAGCGAAGGATCCTCCATGAGGACGAGCGCGACAGGCACCGCCGGAACACCGTGGTCCGGCGCCGTCGACGTCCACCACCACACCCTCCCCGCCTGGTACGCCCGGGAACTGGCGGGCCTCGGGTACTCCATGACGCTGCCCGGCGTCGACGCCCCGGCCTGGACCGCCGACACCGCCCTGGAGACCATGGACCGGCAGGGCGTGCGCGCCGCCGTCCTCAACGTCTGGCCCGGCGTCCCCGCCGTCGATCCCGCCACCGGCGCCCGGCTCGCCCGCCGGGTCAACGAACACCTCGCCGGCCTCGTCGCCGACCACCCCGGCCGGTTCGGCGCCTTCGCCGTCCTGCCGCTGCCGGACGTCGACGCCGCCCTCGCCGAACTCGCCTACGCACTCGACGAGTTGCGACTCGACGGGATCTCCCTCGTCACCCACTACGCGGGCACCTACGTCGGCGACCCCCGCCTGGACGCCTTCCACGCCGAGGCCGCCCGGCGCGGCACGCCCCTGTTCGTCCACCCGACCGCGCCCCCGGCCACCGGACAGCCCGACTTCGGACTGCCGCTCTCCCTCTGCGAGTTCCCCTTCGAGACCGTCCGGCTGTGCGCCCAGCTCCTCTACCACCGCACCCTGGAACGCCACCCGGGCCTGCGGATCATCCTGTCCCACGGCGGGGGCGGCCTCGCCTACTACGCCACCCGGCTCACCCTCGGCCCGCTCGTCAGCGCCGGTCTCGGGCCGCGGCTGCCCGCCGACCCGATCGGCCTCCTCCAGGGGCTCTACGTCGACACCGCCATGGTCGGCGACCGGCACGCCTTCCCGGCGGTACGCGCCTTCGCGCGCCCCGACCGGATGCTGGTCGGCACGGACTTCCCGTTCATGCCCGCCTCGTACGGCGAGGACAACGGCCGGTACATCGTGGAGGACGGCGGCCTCGGCGCCGACGGTCTCGCGCTCCTCCAGCACGGCAACGCCGCCCGCCTCTTCCCGCGCCTGACCGGGACGGGCGACGAGGCGACGGGCGGTCGCTCGGCGCACGCGGCCGGCGACCGGCCCCACGACCGGCCCGGCGGCCGCCCCGGTGACCGTCTCGACGACCGTCCCGACGACCGGACCGCAGACCAGAAAGGGGACCGTCAGCGTGCTCGATGACACCACGGTGACCGCGTACCTGGACCGCATCTCCGCCCCCCGCCCGGCCGGCGCCACCCTGGAAGGACTGCGCCGCCTACAGGAACGCCACCTGCTCTCGGTGCCGTTCGAGAACCTCGGCTACCACCTCGGCGAGGACGTCCACATGGACGAACGCGTCCTCGACAAGGTCGTCGGCCGGCGCCGCGGCGGCGGCTGCTACGAGGTCAACCCCGCCCTGGCCCTGCTGCTGGGGAGCCTCGGCTACCAGGCCTCCATCATGCCGGGACGCGTCTGGATCAGGGGTGAACTGACCCCGCCCCTCTGTCACTTGGCCCTCAAGGTGCGAGCCGAGGGGCACGACGTCCTCGTGGACGTGGGATTCGGCCGCAACAGCCGGTTCCCGCTGTCCCTGGAGACCGACGCCGAACAGACCGACCCGCACGGCCGCTTCCGCGTCCGCCGGGCCGACGACGGCGGCACCGACGTCCTCCTCGACGGCAGCGCCCTGTACCGGGTGTACGACGTGCCGTGCACCGTCGCCGACTTCGGGCCGACGCTGTGGTGGTACCGCACCGCGCCCGACTCGCCGTTCCTGCAGAACCTGTTCTGCTCGATGCCCACCGAGACCGGCCGGGTCACCCTCAAGGAGGACCAGTTCACGCTGGTCGACGGGGACCGGCGGGAGAAGCGGCGGATCACCGACCCTCAAGAGCTCCTGGAGACGTACGAGAAGTGGTTCGGCATCAAGCTGGACCGGCTCCCGGTCAAGGCCGCCCCCACCACCACGGCCCCCATGGCGTTCGACTGAGGCGACGGGCCGCGCGCGGCGGGCGGCCGTCTCAGTCCGTACCGGACGGGTTGGAGATCAGGTACCGCCAGCGCCCGTCCGGTCCCCGCCGCGCCACGTCCGTGGCCGTGCCCTCGACCCGGACCCGGACGCCGTCCGGTCCCACCCCGTCGTGCACGAAGTCGTTGATCAGCAGGGCGGTGTCGCCGACCTCGTACACCTGCCGCAGCGTCACGCTGATCGGGATCCGCCGCCGTACCACCTCCGGCAGCGCGGCGCGGCGGCGTGCTCCCGCCACCGCCTCACCGGGCCGGCGCACGTGCAGGGCCTCAGGCTCGAAGAGCGCGTCGACCAGCGCCGCGTCGCGCGCGTTGAAGGCCGCGGCGAAGACGCGCGGCAGGTCTGCCGCCGCGAGGGGCGGGCGGGCGTCATTCCGGGGAGCGGACATGGCCCCGAGTACAGCAGTGCCCGGCCGGCCCCCGACAGCCGCCGGCCGCGATGTCTGTCAGCTCCGCCCGGGCCGGCACCGGCCCGGGGGAGGGGCCGGCCGGCCCGAGCCGACCTGACAGATCGGGCCGCCGGGCGGTGGGCGCGCCCTCCGCCGGAGCGGCACGATGGGTTCCGCGCCGCCCGCCGGCCCGCTCCGACCGGGGTCCGCCGGGCGGCCCCACACCGCCGTCGCGGCACCGGTCCACGAGGAGCGAACCTCTTGACGACCCTCACCGTCCTCTTCCACTCCCGCAGCGGGAACACCTACCAGCTCGTCGAGAAGGCCGCGGAGACCGCGGCCTCGGCGGGCGCCGACGTACGCGTCCGCAAGGTCGCCGAACTGCCCGACCCGATGATCCTCGACAAACAGGCCTACCAGGAGCTCGCCGAGGCCACCGCCGACATCCCCGAGGCCACCCTCGACGACCTCCTGTGGGCCGACGCCATCATGATCGGCACCCCGGTCCACTACGGTCTGCCCGCCCCGCAGATCCTGAACTTCATCGACCACACCGGGCCCGTCGCCATCCCCGGCCGGCTGATGGACAAGGCCGTCTCCGCCTTCGCCTCCGGCTCCATGCCCCACGCCGGGCAGCAGGCGGCCATCCTGGCCCTGCACAACGCGATCTGCCACTGGGGCGCCGTCATCGTGCCCAACGGCTCGGCCGCCGCCGTCCTCCACCGCCCTGGCAACGGCGCCCCCTACGGCACCGGCACCATCTCCCGCCACGAACCGCGCAACGTCACCGACGACAACCTCGGCGCCATCGAGTACCAGACCCTGCGCACCCTCCAGATCGCCGGCGCCCTGCGCCGCGGCCTGGAACCCGAGCCGCGCATCACCATGGTCGACCCCGAACGCCTGCGCACCTTCGGCCTCGACATCTGACCGACCGCCCCCGCCGCCCCGGCGGGCGGGACCCCGAGGAGCCGGCATGACACCGCGCGACACGCCCTGGCCGCACGGAACGCCGTGCTGGGTGGAGATCCGCGTCGACGACCCCGTCCGGACCGCCGCGTTCTACCGGCGGCTGTTCGGCTGGGAACTCCACGACCAGGGCGAGGAGTTCGACCACTACCTCACCGCCTCCCTCGACGGCCGGCCGGTCGCCGACATCGGCCCCCGCCGCACCGCCGCGCCGGGCAACCCCGCCGGCTGGCTGGTCTGCCTCGCCGCCCGCGACGCCGACGCCGTGGCCCGGCGCGTCACCGCGCACGGCGGCACCCTGCCGCTGCCGGTCCGGGACATCGGCACCCACGGCAGGTTCGCCGTCGCCGCCGACCCCACCGGCGCGGCCTTCGGAATCTGGCAGGAGGGCGACTACTTCGGGGCACGGGTCAGCGGCGTGCCCGGGGCGGCGGTGTGGCACCAGTGCGTGACCCCCGACCCGGCCGCCGCCACCGCCTTCCACGCCGCGGTCTTCGGCCGCCCCGCCGCCCCCGGCGGCGACGGCGTCCACCACACCCTGCTCGACCCCGACGGCCGCCCCGCGGCCGGCGTCGGCCCGCCCGAGTACGCGCCGCGCGAACCGGTGCCCGCCCACTGGGCGGTCACCTTCGGCGTCACCGCCCTGGACACCGCCCTCGCCCGCGTCACCGCACTGGGCGGGGCGGTCCTCGCCCCGCCGTTCGCCACCCCGCGCGGACGCACCGCGCTGGTCGCCGACCCGGAGGGGAACCCTTTCCGTGTCCGCGCGGCCGGCCCGGCCCGGGACTGACCGCGGACCGCAACCGGCCCTGGGAAGCGCCCTGTTCGGCGCGCCGGACCGCCGAGGGCCGTCCGCGGCCCGGCAGGTGACAGACTCCGGCCGACCTGACGAACCGGCCCCGCCACACATGGGTACGCCCCCACGGCGGGGCCAGGCTGGAGAGGTGCTTCCTTCACTCCACCCGCCGCGCCGCCCACGGCCCGGCCGGCCCGACCGCCGGAGCCCGCGGTGACCGGTGACCCGCTGCCCCTGCCCCTGGAAACCGCCCTCCAGCAGCCGCGGTGGGACGACCCCGACCAGGTCCGGCGCGTCCGCGAGACCCTGGCCGGCCGGCCGGGGCTGGTCACCGAGGCCGGCGTACGGGCTCTCCACGCCCACCTGGCGCGCGTCGCCGCCGGCGAGGCCGAAGTGGTCCAGGCGGGCGACTGCGCCGAGGACCCCGACGAGTGCACCGCCGCCCACGTGGCCCGCAAGACCGCCGTCCTCGACCTGCTCGCCGGGTCGATGAAGCTCGCCGGGGGCCGCCCGGTCCTGCGCGTGGGCCGTATCGCCGGGCAGTTCGCCAAACCGCGCTCCCGGCCCACCGAACACGTCGGCGGCCTCGTCCTGCCCGTGTACCGCGGGCACATGGTCAACGGCCCGGCCCCGCTGCCCGAAGAGCGTCGGCCCGACCCCCTGCGCCTGGTCACCGCCTACATGGCGGCCGTCGACATCATGAGCCACCTCGGCCACCCCGACGAGGACGGCCGCACCCGCGTCGAACAGCCGGTGTACACCAGCCACGAGGCGCTCCTGCTCGACTATGAACTGCCGCTGCTGCGCCGGACCGACGGCGGAGGGCTGCTGCTGTCCTCGACGCACTGGCCCTGGATCGGCGAACGCACCCGCCAGGCGGACGGCGCCCACGTACGGCTGCTGGCCGAGGTGGTCAACCCGGTGGCGGTCAAGATAGGCCCGGACATCGGGACCGGCGAACTCCTGGCGCTCTGCCGGACGTTGGACCCGGAACGCCGGCCGGGCCGGCTGACGCTGATCGTCCGCATGGGCGCCGCGCTCGTGGCCGACCGGCTGCCCGCCCTGGTCCGCGCGGTCCGCTCGGCCGGCCACCCGGTCGTCTGGCTCACCGACCCCATGCACGGCAACACCGTCGTCACCCCGCGCGGCCGCAAGACCCGCTACGTCCGCACCCTCCAGCGCGAGATCCGCGCCTTCCGGGCCGTGCTGGCCGAGGCCGGCGCCTTCCCCGGCGGCGTCCACCTGGAAACCACCCCGGACCACGTCACCGAGTGCGTGCTCGACGCCCGGGAGGCCGACCGCGCAGGCGAGATCTCCACCAGCTTCTGCGACCCCCGGCTGACACCGGACCAGGCCCTGCAGGTCCTCACCGCCTGGGCGGAACCGGACGGGCCCGTCCCGCCGGCCCGCACGTCCGGAACGGCGGCACCGTACCCCACGACGGAAGGACGGCCCTCATGACGGACAGCGTCGCCCTGGTCACCGGCGCCGCCGGCGGCATCGGCTCGGCCGTGGCCGACGCCCTCGCCCGCCGGGGCACCCCGGTGGCCGCGCTCGACCACGACCCCGCCCGGCTGCGCGAACGGGCCGGCGCCTGGCACGCCGCCGGACTGCCGGTGACCCCGTTCCCCGCCGATGTCACCGACCCCGACGCCGTCGAGGCCGCGGTGACGGCCGCCGAGGAGCGCCTGGGGCCGGTCGACCGGCTCGTCAACGCGGCCGGCGTGCTGTACTACGGCGAAGTGGCCGCGACCACCCCGGACGACTGGGCGCGGATGTTCGCCGTCAACACCACCGGGGTCTTCCACGTCTCGCGCGCCGTCGTCGCCCGCATGGTCCCCCGGCGGCGCGGCGCCCTGGTCACCGTCGCCTCCAACGCCGCCGCCACCCCGCGCGCCAGGATGGCCGGGTACGCCGCGTCCAAGGCCGCCGCCGCCATGTTCACCAAGTCGCTCGGCCTGGAGGTCGCCCGGTACGGCATCCGCTGCAACGTGGTCGCCCCCGGCTCCACCGAGACGCCGATGCTGTGGTCCATGTGGCAGGACGAGACCGGCCGCGACCGCACCCTCGCCGGCAGCCCCGAGGACTTCCGCGTCGGCATCCCGCTGGGCCGGCTCGCCCGCCCCGACGACGTGGCCGCCGCCGTGCTGTTCCTCCTCTCCGAGGACGCCGGGCACATCACCCTGCACGAGCTGACCGTCGACGGCGGCGCCACGCTCGGCGCCTGAGAGGACCCCGCCATGCCCGGCCCCTCCCGTCCTGTCTCTTATACACA
>NZ_JBPQTX010000066.1:0-27109 GCF_051386555.1 Streptomyces sp. URMC 126 | reverse complement strand
CCCCCAACCGCCGCACCCCCTCCACCAACTCCGCCTCCCCCGCAACAGCGGCCACACACAACCGCACGTGCGGAGCGGGCGGCTCGGCCGCGTAGTAGAGGCGGCCCGGGGCGACGGCGACGCCGACACGCAGAGCCGCTGCGACAAAAGCGGACTCGTCGACACCGTCGGGCAAGCGCAACCACAGATGGAAGCCCCCCGGCGGCACATGGTCGAGAGCGACGGACGGCAGCTCGCGCCCCACCGCGCCGAGGAACACCCCCCGCCGCGACCGCAGTTCGGCGGCGACCGTCCGCGCGTGCCGCGCCCAGGCGGGCGAACCCACCAGCTCCAGGGCCGCCTCCTGGAGAGGCCGCGGCACGAAGAAGCTGTCGATCAGCTGAACCGCCCGCAGCCGCTCGACCACCGGGCCCCGGGCCGCCAGCGCGCCGACCCGCAGGCTGGGCGAGACGAACTTGGTCAGCGACGTGACGTGCACGACGACTCCGTCCGGATCCTCGGACGCCAGCGTGGGCGGCTGCGGAGGCGCGTCCGCGTGGGCGAGGCTCCGGGCGAAGTCGTCCTCGACGACGAACGCCCCGGCGGCCCGGGCGATGCGCAGCACCTCGCGGCGGCGCTCGGCGGAGAGGACCGCGCCGGTCGGGTTCTGGTAGAGCGGCTGGCAGAAGAACACCCGGGCGCCGGTGGCCCGGAACGCGTCCGCCAGCAGGTCCGTACGGACTCCGTCGGCGTCCACCGGGACGGGCACCGGGCGCAGCCCGGAGGCGTGGGCGGCGGCGAGCACGCCGGGGTACGTGGGCGACTCGACGAGTACGGGAGCGCCCGGGGGCGCCAGGGCGCGCAGTGCGGTGGTGAGGGCGCTCTGGCCGCCGGCGGTGACGAGGACGTCGGAGGCGGCGATCGTGCCGTCCTGTCCGCCGATCGCCCGGGCGAACCAGGCGCGGAGCTCGTCGACGCCCTCGACCGGGGGCCGCCCCCAGGCGCCGGGCCGGCGGCCGGCCCGGCCGAGGGCGGCGGCCAGGGCGCGTTCCGGCTGGAGCGAGGCGTGCAGGTAGCCGCCGGCGAGGTCGATGGTGCCGGACGGGGTGGGGGCGAACGTCGCGCACACCCGGCTCGCCTCCACGGAGCGAGGCACCGTGCGGTCGCCCGGTTCGGCGCTCAGCGCCACCTGCTGCCAGGAGGTGTCCCCCAGCGGTGCGCGGGCGGCCGGCCGCGCCTCCGCGCGGAACGCGCCCGCCCCCGGCCGGGTGACCACCAGCCCCTCCGCCGCGAGGACGGCGAGGGCCCGGGAGACGGTCACGGGGCTGACCCGGTAGCGGTCGATCAGGGATCTGCTGGACGGCAGCTTCTCACCAGGAGAGTAGCGGTTCACCTCCTGTCGCAGGAGTCCGGCCAGTTCGGACACGCTGCTACGCTCGTGCATGACAGCACAAGATAGCGCTACTCGTCCGATGTCGATAGCGGTCGGCGGGGGTGTGGCGACCGGTGCCGCGGTGAGCGGCGGCACGCTCCTCGCCCTGCTCGCCGTGGGCATGTTCTCGCTGACCTTCCCGGCGACCGTCTGGGCCCTGGACGGGCTCGGCCCCTGGTCGGTGGTCGCCTGTCGCGCGGTCCTCGCCGCCCTGCTCGCCGGTGGCTTCCTGCTCGCCGGCCGGGTGCCCCTGCCGGACCGCCGGCACTGGGCCGGGCTGTTCGCCGTCGCGGCCGGCTGCGTCGTCGGCTTCCCGCTGCTGACCACCCTGGCCCTGGAGACCGCGACGACCTCGCACGCGGCCGTGGTCGTGGGCCTCCTGCCGGTGACCACCGCCGTCTACGCCACGCTGCGTACCGGAACCCGGCACTCCCGCGCCTTCTGGGTGGCCGCCGTGGCCGGGGCCGTGGTCGTCATCGCCTTCGCCCTGTACCAGAGCGGCGGCCGGCCGGGCACCGGCGACCTCTACCTGTTCGCCGCGCTGCTGGTGTGCGCCGCCGGCTACGCCGAGGGCGGCCGGCTGGCCCGGCTGATGCCCGGCTCGCAGGTGATCGCCTGGGCCCTCGTCCTCTGCCTGCCCGCCGGCGTGGCCGGCGCGGCGGTCGCGCTTTCCCTGGAACCCGTGCACGGCACCGGCAAGACGGCGGCCGGGCTGGCCTGGCTCGCTTTCTCCCAGTTCGTGAGCATGTGGCTGTGGTACCGCGCGATGGCCGCGACGGGGGTGGCCCGGGCCGGCCAGCTTCAGCTGGCGCAGCCGCTGCTGACTCTCGTCTGGTCGGTGGCGCTTTTGGGCGAGCGGCTTTCGCCTGCGGCGCCGGTGGCCGCTGTCGCGGTGCTGGTGTGTATCGCGGTGACGCAGCGGACTTGATGCGGCCGTTGGGGGTGCCCCGGTCCCGCCCTTTCGCCGTTTCCTGGGGCTGCGCCCCAGACCCGCTGATCGCGGCTCCGCCGCTCGTCCTCAAACGCCGGACGGGCTGGATAGTGCCGCCCTGGGCGTGCACTTCAGCCCGTCCGGCGTTTGAGGACAACCGTGCGGAGCGCGGTTTCGGGGAGCCTCACCCCCCGAGCGGCAACACCCGCTCCAGCTCCCCGAACACCCGCTCAAGCAACGCCCGGTGGTCGGCCAGCACCACCCCGACCGCCTCTCCCGCGAACACCCGCCGCAGCGACGTCGTACAAGCCCCCCGATAAGCGGCGACAGCGAGAGTCGCGGTCATCCGAGGCTGGGGATCGCCGGGAGGCGGCCCGGGGTGAGCGGCGATCGCGGCCGTGAGGGCCGCCTCCAGCTCGTCGGCCCCCTCGCGCAAGCGAGCCCGCAGCGCCGGCGAGCCGTACACGATCCGCCAGAACGGCGCGTGCCCGACGGCCGACAGCGGGTGCCCCTCGTCGACGAGGCGCAGGGCGAGGCGGCGGAGGGCGGCGACCGGGGTCTCGCCGGGGGCGCGGTCGCGGACGGCCGCGGTGCTCAGCTCGATGCCCTCGGGGATGCGGTCGAGGAACAGGTCCTCCTTGCGCGGGAAGTGGTTGAAGACGGTCATGGCCGAGACCTCGGCCGCCTCGGCCACCTCCGCCACCGTCACCTCCTCGAAGCCGCGCTCGAAGAACAGCCGCGTGGCCACGTCCGAGATCCGCTGCCGCGTCCGCAGCTTCTTGCGCTGTCGCAGCGGCAGCTCCGCCGCCGGATCCGATGCCTTCCGTCCACTCATGCGAGAAGGGTATATCGACTATAAAAGTTTAGTGGCTACAGTGAGCCTCATGAACCTCATGGAATCCCCGGAGCACGACGTCGTAGTGGCGGGCGCCGGCCCCGTCGGCCTCACCCTCGCCTGCGAACTCGCCCTGGCCGGCACCCGCGTCCTGGTCCTCGAACGCCGCACCGAGGTGGACCGGACGATCAAGGCCGGGGCCATCAACACGCCGAGCGCGGAGGCGTTCTACCGCCGGGGTCTGCTGCCGGCCCTCGCCGAGATCCAGAAGGAGGCGCTGGGCCGCTTCAGTTCGTTCGCCGCCGGCGTCCGGGCCGCCGGGGAGCCGGCCCCCGTGCCGGCTCCCCGGTTCGCCGGCCACTTCGCGGCGATACCGCTCCAGGCGGCCCTGCTGGACGCGTCCGATCCCGAGTTCGGCGACCCGGGCCCGGCGGCGGCCGTCGGCCTCGTCCCGCAGGAGCCCCTGGAGCGGCTGCTCGCCGAGCGGGCCGCCGCCCTCGGCGTCGAGGTCCGCCGCGGGGTGACGGTCACCGGCTTGGATGCCGACGACACAGGCGTGACCGTCCATACGGACGCGGGCGAGGTCCGTACCGGGTGGCTCGTCGGCTGCGACGGCGGCCGCAGCACCGTCCGCAAACTCGCCGGCTTCGCCTTCCCCGGCACCGACCCTGAGATCACCGGGCGGCAGGCGCTCGTCGAGATGACGGGCGCCGAGGCGCTGGGCAGCGGCTGGCAGACCACCGCCACCGGCCACTACGTCCACGGGCCGATGCCCGGCCGCGTCCTCACCGTGGAGTTCGACGGGCCGCCCGTCGACCGCGACGCCCCGGTCACCGCCCGCGAGATCGAGGACAGCCTGCGCCGGGTCACCGGCGTCGACGTCACCGTCACCGCCGTGCACACCGCCACCCGGTTCACCGACAACGCCCGCCAGGCGTCCACCTACCGTGACGGCCGCGTCCTGCTCGCGGGCGACGCCGCCCACGTCCACTCGCCGTTCGGCGGGCAGGGTCTCAACCTCGGCATCGGCGACGCGGTGAACCTCGGCTGGAAGCTCGCCGCCACCGTCCACGGCTGGGCGCCCGACGGCCTGCTCGACACCTACACCGCCGAACGGCACCCCATAGGCTCCTGGGTGCTGGAGTGGACACGGGCCCAACTGGCCGTGATGCGGCCCGACCCGCACGCCCGCGCCCTGCGGACGGTGGTGCGCGAGCTGCTCGGCACCGTCGAAGGCACCACCCACGTCGTCAAGAGGATCTCCGGCGTCCTGCAGCGGTACGACCTCCCCGGCGGCCATCCGCTGACCGGCCGCAGCGCCCCCGACCTCGCCTTCGCGGACGGCAGCCGGCTGGCGGACCACCTCCGTCACGGCCGCGCCCTGCTCGTCGACCTCCACGACGACCCGGAGCTCCGCGCGTCCGCCGGCGGATACGGCGGACGGGTCGACGTCCTCACGGCCGCCTGTCCGGACCGGCCGGGGCTCGCGGCCCTCCTCGTCCGGCCGGACGGGTGCACCGCCTGGGCGGCGGACACGGCCGACGGCCGGACGGGGGTGGAGGCGGCGCTGCGCCGCTGGTTCGGGGAGCCGGGGCGGCCGGTGCGGCGTGGGGAGGTGCGCGTCTCGGCCGAGAATTCTTGAACGTTCGGTTTGATTCGTATAGCGTCGACGGCATGGGCAGGAGCAAGGAGTTCGACCCCGACGCCGCGCTGCGGGCCGCGCTGGAGCTGTTCTGGCGGAAGGGGTACGAGGCCACCTCGATGCAGGACCTGGTGGACCACCTCGGCGTCAACCGGGGGAGCCTCTACGCGACGTTCGGCAGCAAGCACGCCCTCTACCTGCGCGCGCTCGACCGGTACTGCGAGCTCAAGGGCGAGGTGAGCCTGGAGCTGCTCAGCCGGCCGGGGTCGGCCCTGGCCGACGTGCGGGAGCTGTTCCGGCGCTACGCCGCCGAGACCCTGGACGACCCGGACCGCAAGGGCTGCCTGGTCACCAACACCGCCGTCGAGATCCTGCCCGGTGACGAGCAGGCCGAGCGGCGGGTGGCCTCGGCGCTGGACGAACTGGAGACGGCCCTCGCCGGCGCCCTCGTCCGGGCGCGCCATCAGGGCGAGTTGAACGAGGGCGCCGATCCGCGCGCCCTCGCCCGGTTCCTCGTCACCTTCCTCCAGGGGCTGCGCGTCGTCGGCAAGACCGCCGACGGGCGCCGGCGGCTGGAGGACGCGGTGGAGGGGGCGCTGAGCGTGCTCCGCTGAACCGGCCCCGGCCCTGCGGGACCCCCTGTGACCAGGGGGTTTTCTTTCGCCCTTTTATTGGAACGATCGGTTAGGAAAGGCGTGGTCATCATGAGCCGAGCCACCACCGTCCCCCGGCCCGTCTATGTGCTAGCCCTGGGCATCTTCGCCATGGTGACCAGCGAATTCGTGGTCGCCGGGCTGATGCCGCAGCTCGCGGAAGGGCTGGACGCGACCGTCCCCGAAGTCGGATACCTGATCACGGCCTACGCCGCCGCCATGGCCCTCGGCGGCCCCTTCCTCACCGTCGCCCTGATGAGGATGTGCCAGAAGAGCGCGCTGTACGTGCTGTTCGCCGTGTTCCTGGCGGGGAACGTCCTCGCCGCCACCGCCTCCGACTACGCGGTGATGCTGGTCGCCCGGATCGTCACCGGCGTCGCCTCCCAGGCGTTCTTCGGCGTCGGGGTCTCCCTCGCGGCCCAGCTCGCCGCCCCCGAGGCGCGTGGACGGGCGCTCGGCACCGTCATGAACGGGCTGATGCTCGGTACGCTGCTGGGCCTGCCGCTGGCCACCCTCATCGGCGAACACCTGGGCTGGCGGGCCGCGTTCTGGTCGATCAGCCTGCTCACCGCCCTGGCCGCGCTGTGCACCGCCGTCGGGGTGCCCCGCCCGGGCCGCGCCGAGGGCGGCGTCGGCTTCCGGCAGGAGCTGGACACCTTCCGCAACCCCCGGCTGTGGCTGGTCATGACCACCAGCGCCCTCGTCATCGGGGCCACCTTCGCCGCGTTCAGCTACTTCAACCCGCTGCTGACGGAGGTCACGGGCTTCGGCACCGGCACCGTGCCGCTGCTGCTGGTCGCCTACGGAGCCGCCGGCGTGGTCGGCAACTCCGTCGTCGCCCGGCTCGCCGACCGCCACACCCTCCCGGTGCTCTTCACCGGCCTCGCCCTGAACATGCTCTTCCTCATCGGCCTCGCCCTGCTCGCCCACCTCGCCGTCCCCGCGGTGGTCTGCATGATGGGCATCGGGCTGGTCGGTGTCACCATGAACCCGGCGATGATCACCCGTGTGCACCGCACGGCCAACGCCCGTCCCCTGGTCAACACCATCCACTCCTCCTTCATCACCTTCGGCATCATCATCGGGTCCTCGGTCGGCGGTCTGGCCGTCTCCGGCTTCGGCCTGCGCGGCCCGCTGTGGCTCGGCGCGGTTCTGGCGCTCCTCGGCCTGTTCACCCTCGTCCCCGACCTGCGGCGCCGGGAGCGGCCCGCGGCCGGCGGGCCGGTGGCCGCCGGCGGGAGCGGGGGCGGGGAGCGGACGGAGGCCGTGAGGGAAGGGGAGCAGGAGTTGTGCGCGGCGCGCGGCTGACGCGGACGTCCGCCGTCCCCGGAGCCTTCCCGGTCACAGCTCCCGGTACATCACATGCAGCCCCACGTACCCCTCGCGCGGATGCCGGAACGCGCCCGGCACGGTACCCACCACCTCGAAGCCGAGCGAGCGGTACAGCCTCACGGCCGGCTCGTTGCACGCGACGACGGCGTTGAACTGCATCCCCCGGAAACCCGCCGCCCGCGCCCACTCCAGGGAGTACTCGCACAGGGCCCGGCCCACGCCCCGTCCGGCGTGCGCCGGGTCCACCATGTAGCTCGCACTGGCGATGTGCGAGCCGTTGCCCGGACGGTTGACCGTCATGTTGGCGGTGCCCAGGACCGTACCGGCGTCGTCCACGGCCACGACCGTGCGGTTCGGCGCCGGGAGCAGCCACAGGGCGCGGGCCGCCTCCTCGTCCATGTCGAGCGGGTAGACGAAGGTCTCGCCGGCGGTGGTGATCTCGCGGAAGAACGGCCAGATGGCCGCCCAGTCGGAGTGGTCGGCCTCTCGGATCTGCATGCGCGCGATCATTCACGAGGGGGCGGCCGGCCGCCACGGTATTACGGGGCGGCCGTACGGGGGCCGGCCCGCGTAGGCGGGTTTCGCGCCCGGTCAGGACGAGGCGCGTCGCTGCTCCAGGGAGTCGGCGAGCAGGCCCAGGACGATCCCCAGCACCACGAAGACGACGTTCGCGTAGACCGCGTAGCCGTCGGGCACGAGGTACCGGAGGAAGCCGAAGAGCCGGAACCAGCCCAGCCATTCGTGCAGCAGACCGGTGATCCCGCCGGCGATGAGGACGAAACTCAGAAAACCCAGCACACTCTTCATACGGCGAAGGTAGGAGGCACCGGACGGCCCCGGCGTCGGCCGTCGGGAGGCTGCGCGCTGACGGAAGGACGTTTCCGGCGGGCCCCCTGTCATCCGAAAGTAGCGGGGCCGCGGCCGAAGGTACCGGCCCGCCGCCGGCCCCTCCGGCCGGCGCCCGACGGCGCGTACATTCCGGGTCATGACCCGCCTCCGCCCCGCCACCCGTGACCGGCTCGCCGACCTCGGGTGCTTCCTGTTCGCGGCCGCCTTCTCGGTGGCCTCCGCCGAGAACGCGCTGGACGGCCGCCGGTTGTCCGAGACGGCCCTGCTCGCCGAGCAACTGGCGGGCGGGCTCGCGTGTGCGGCGCTGTTCCTGCGGCGGCGGTGGCCGGTCCAGGTCGCGGCGGCGCTCGTGGTGACCGGGGCCTTCTCGCACTTCGCCGCCGGCCCGATCATGGTGGCCCTGTTCACCGTCGCGGCCCACCGGCCGCCGCGCGTCACCCGCTGGGTCGCCGCGTTCACGGCCCTCCCGCTGCCCTTCTTCCTGCTCGAACGGCCGGCGCTCGACGAGCCCGGCACCTCCTCGGCGCTCACCTACTTCGCCCTCGCCGCGGGCGCCTTCGGCTGGGGCCTGTACGTCCGCTCCCGGCGGGAGCTCATCGCCGGGCTGCGGGAACGCGCCGACCGGGCGGCGGAGGAGGCCCGGCGCCAGGTGCGCGAGGACATCGCCCGGGAGATGCACGACGTGCTCGCGCACCGCCTCTCGCTGCTCAGCGTGCACGCGGGCGCGCTGGAGTTCCGGCCGGACGCGCCTCCGGAGGACGTCCGGCGGGCCTCCGGCATCATCCGGGACGCCGCGTACCAGGCCCTGGAGGACCTCCGCGAGATCATCGGCGTCCTCCGGCCGGCCGCAGGCGACCCCCAGGACCGGCCGCAGCCGACCGTCGGCGACATCCCCCGGCTCGTCGACGAGTCGCGGGCGGCCGGCATGCGCGTCCGGATCACCGGCGATCTGCCGTCCGACGACGGCGGGACCGGGGGCGCGCAGCCGTCCGCCGTCACCGGACGGACCGCCTACCGAATCGTCCAGGAGGGCCTCACCAACGTCCGCAAGCACGCGCCCGGAGCGGACGTCACCGTCACCGTCGACGGCGGCCCGGACACCGGCCTGGTGGTGGAGGTGCGCAACGCGCTGCCCGTGACGGCTTCCGCCGCCGCCTCGCCGGGCGGCCGCACGCTCGGTGCGGGTCTCCCCGGGGCGGGCGCCCCCGGCGCCGGCATTCCGGGCGCGGGCATTCCGGGCGCCGGGCAGGGCCTCACCGGCCTCGCCGAACGGGCGCGGCTGGCGGGCGGTCGGCTGGAACACGGCAGGTCGGAGGGGGAGTTCGCCCTGCGGGCGTGGCTGCCCTGGGACGGCCGCCGCGCGCCGTCGTCCCCGCCGCCTCACCCGGCGGGGGACCGTACCGGCCGATAGGGTGAGGCCGTCCGCCCGCCGCCCCACCGCCCTCCCGCCTCCGAGGAGGCCGGAGAAGCCCGAGGAACCCCGGTGACCGAGCCCGCGTCCGAAACTGAAGCCGAGCCCGCATCCGATTCCGCGCCCGTCCGCGTCCTCCTAGTCGACGACGACCCGCTCGTCCGGTCGGGGCTGCGGCTGATGCTGGGCGGCGCCTCCGGCGTGGAGATCGTGGCGGAGGCGGCGGACGGCGCCGAGGTCGAGCCGCTCGTCGACGCGCACGCCCCGGACGTCGTCCTGATGGACATCCGGATGCCGACGGTGGACGGGCTCGCGGCCACCGAAGCGCTGCGCCGCCGCCCGCACCCGCCCGAGGTGGTCATGCTGACCACGTTCAACACCGACGACCACGTCCTGCGCGCGCTGCGGGCCGGCGCCGCGGGCTTCGTCCTGAAGCACACCCCGCCGGCGCGGATCGTGGAGGCCGTCCGGAAGGTGGCCGCCGGAGAACCGGTGCTCTCCCCGGCGGTCGTGCGGCAGCTCATCACCCAGGTGGCGGACGGCGGCGGGCGCGGGGACCGGGCGGCCCTGGCCCGGCGGCGGCTCGCCCTGCTCGGCGACCGCGAGCGGGAGGTGGCCCTCGCCGTCGGCCGCGGCCGGTCCAACGCGGAGATCGCCGCGGACCTGTTCATGAGCGTGCCCACGGTCAAGACGCACGTCTCCCGGATCCTCACCAAGCTCGACCTGAACAACCGGGTGCAGATCGCGCTCCTCGTGAACGACGCCGGGGAGCCGTGACGATGACCTCGCACTCCGGTGACTCCGGCGACTTCGATGCCTCCGGCGGCTCCGGCGACTTCGGTGGCTCCGGCGGGTCCGATGGCTCCGGCGGCGGCGCCCTCGTCCTCGCCCCGCAGTACACGTCGACCCGCGAACTGCTGGCGCGGGCCGCCCGGCGCCGGGGCATGGACGTCGTGACGCTGCCCGCCCGGCCGACGGGCGACGGGACGGTGTCCGGCGGCCACTACTACGGCGGCCCCCGCTACGCGGCCCGGTTCGGCGCGGGCCTCGGAGTGGCGCTGCTGGAACCGGCCGACGACTGGCTGCCCCGGCTGCCGTTCGCCTTCCGTCGCCGGGACACGGTCCTGACCACCCTGGGCGAGGCCCGCCGGCTGGACCGGCCCGCCTTCGTGAAACCACCGTCCGACAAGAGCTTCCGGGCCGCCGTCCACACCGACGGCGGCGAGCTGCCGGCCAGGGCGGACCTGCCGGACGGGACGCCGGTGCAGGTAGCCGAAGTGGTGGCGTGGAGCGTGGAGTTCCGGCTGTTCGTCCTGGACGGCGAGGTGCGCGCCGGGAGCCAGTACGCCGTCCACGGACACCTGGAGTCCGCCCCGCTCGACGGCCACCGGCACCGAGCCGACGTCCTCTCCTTCGCCCGGCGCCTCCTCGACACCTGCGGCGACACGCTGCCCAGCGCGGTCGTCGTCGACGTCGGCCTGCTGCGCACGGAGCGGGCGGCGAGCGCCGAGTGGGCGGTGGTGGAGGCCAACATGGCCTGGTTCAGCAACTGTTACGCGGCCGACCCGGACCGGGTCCTGGACGTCGTCCTCCGCGCGGCGGGCCCCCGTGAGCGGCTGTCCTCGCGGGACCGTGCGTTCTGCCGGGGCGCGTCCGGGCGGGGCCGTCGGCGTCCCCACTGAACGCCGTCGCCGTGGCGGCGGGCGTCCGGTCCGGCCCGGAGGCGCCGGCCGGATCCCCCCGCCGCGCTCCTCTCCCCCCCGGGCCGCCGCGCGGGCCGGAGCCCGTTCAGGCGGAGAGGGTGGGGTAGTCGGTGTACCCCTTGTCGCCGCCGCCGTAGAAGGTGGCCGGGTCCGGCGTGTTGAAGGGGCCGCCGACCTCCAGCCGGCGGGGCAGGTCCGGGTTGGCCAGGAACAGCGCGCCGAAGCTGATCATGTCAGCCGTGCCGTCCTCGACCAGCGCGAGGGCCTCCGGGCCGGTGGACGCGGGGTGGGTGAAGGGGTTCAGGACGAACGCCCCGGGCCAGTCCTTGCGGAGTCGCAGGGTCAGGTCGCGGTCCGGGCCCTCCATCAGGTGCAGGTAGGCCAGGCCCAGCGGGGCCAGCCGCTCCAGGAGGGTGCCGTAGGTCTCCTCCAGGTCGTCCTCGGCGATGTCGTTGTACGGGTTGCCGGGGGAGATCCGGAGGCCGACCCGCTCGGCGCCGACGGCCTCGGTCACGGCCGTGACGACCTCGACGGCGAAGCGGACTCGGCCCTCGACGGAGCCGCCCCAGCCGTCGGTGCGCCGGTTGGCGTTCGGGGCGAGGAACTGGTGGACGAGGTAGCCGTTGGCGCCGTGCACCTCGACTCCGTCGAAGCCGGCGGCGATCGCGTTGCGGGCGGCGGAGACGAAGTCGGCGATCGTGGCGTGGATCTCCGCCTCGGTGAGCTCCTTGGGCGTCACGAAGTCCTGCGGGCCCTCGTGGGTGAAGACCTGGCCCTTGGGCGTGACGGCCGACGGGGCGACCGGGACCATGCCGTCGGGGAGCAGGCTGGGGTGGCCGACGCGGCCGGTGTGCATCAGCTGGGCGAAGATCGTGCCGCCCTCGCGGTGGACGGCGTCGGTCACCGTCCGCCAGGCCGCCACCTGCTCGTCGGAGTGCAGCCCCGGGGTGTCGGGGTAGCCCTGGCCGACGACCGACGGCTGGACGCCTTCGGTGACGATCAGCCCGGCGCCCGCCCGCTGGGCGTAGTAGGTGGCCGTCGAGGGCGTCGGGGTGGCGCCGGGTCCGAAGGCGCGGCTGCGGGTCATCGGGGCCATCGCGATGCGGTTGGCCAGTCGCTTGCCGCCCAGCTCGAAGGGGTCGAAAGCGGAAGTCATGACGGTTCCTTTCCTCGGCCCGCGCACGGGTGACGTACGGGCCTTGCGGGGCTTGTGAGCGGCCCGCTGTGGGTGGGGCTCCCGGGGCGGGAGCTCGTGGGCACCATCATGCATGCATTTACCTGTTCGAACAAGTAAGTTCCCGAGGAGAGGGTGGTGGCGTACGGAGTCGTCGACGTTTGTGCAGGTCAACGGGGTGTGGCTGGGCGGAGATGGTGGGGAAGCGGGGCTGGCGGCTCGGGTTGGGGGATAATGGTTGTCCAGACAGTGAGGGGCCTGGGGTGGCGCACACCGCAGGCGGGCCAGGAAAGGGCAGGTGCGTGGCATGAGCCGGTCGACAAGTGGGGACGCCGGGTGTCCGGCGGAAGCGGAAGGCGGCGCCGCCGGAGCGGGGGGCGGGGTCACGGTCCCCGTCCCCGCCTCGGCGCGGACCGGGCCGATCAGTCACGCGATCTTCCGCGTGGCCCGCCTGCACCGCATGATCGCCGGGCAGCTGTTGCGCGGCGTGGGCCTGCACCCGGGGCAGGAGCTGGTGATGATGCAGTTGTGGGAGCTGGGCCCGCAGCGGCAGGCCGACCTGGTCCGGCTGCTCGACTCCGACGCCGCCACCATGACCCGGACCATCCAGCGCCTCGAACACGCCGGATTCGTCCGCCGTACCCCCTGCCCCGGCGACAAGCGCGCCGTGCTCGTGGAGCCCACCGCCGCCAGCCGCGCCCTGCGGCACGAGGTGGAGCGCGTCTGGACCGCGCTGGAGGAGGGCGCCACCGGCGACCTCTCCGACGGGGAGCGGGCCGAGGTCCTGCGGGCGCTGGGGCGCCTGGAGGAGAACCTCGCCCGAACGGTGGCGGAGGCGTCCTCTTCCGGCGTCGCCTCTTCCCCGTCCTGATCCGGGGCGTCTCTCTGTAGCGTTCTTGTAGGAAGCGGGCGCGGCGGGCGGAGCTCCGGAAAAAAATCCGTTGACGCGCCCCCGCGCCCTTCCTACGGTGGACACCGCCCCTGTCGCCGTCGATCGGAGAAGGACGTTGCTCGTCTGAGGTCCTGAGTCACCGCGCCGCGCAGCCACGCCGTCCCGGCGTCCGCTGCCCGCGTTCCGTGTGCGACCTCGACGCTTCGGCCGTCCTTCCGCCGGTATGGGGAGCTTCCCTCCCCCGTATTCCGTGCATCAGGGCCGCATTCCTCGCGTCCCGTGGTCGCCTCGCGGTGCTCTCGTGCGCCGTCCGGCACGTCCGGCGTGCGCTGTCCGGCACGTCCGGCGTGGCCGGCGCCTGTCACCCACGTCCACCTCACGCGACCCCTGCGAGGCCCGTATGTCTCATTCCTCCCCTGCTTCCTCCGCCTCCGCCGCTCCCGCTTCCATCGCCTGCACGTCCCTCGACTACGTCTGGCCGGACGGCACCACCGTCTTCGACGGCCTCCAAGTCTCCTTCGGGCCAGGCCGTTCGGGACTGGTCGGCGTCAACGGATCGGGCAAGTCGACCCTGTTGAAGCTGATCGCCGGGGAACTCCGGCCCTCCGGCGGCACGGTGCGGGTGACCGGCGAGATCGGCTACCTGCCGCAGAACGTCACGCTGGACACCGCGCTCCGCGTCGAGGACGTCCTCGGCATCGCCGGCACCCGGGCCGCCCTGCACGCCATCGAGGCGGGCGACGTCCGCGAGGAGCACTTCGCCGCGGTCGGCGACGACTGGGACGTCGAGGAGCGGGCCACGGCCGCGCTGGCCGGCCTCGGGCTCGGCCACGTCGGCCTGGACCGCACCACCGGTGAACTGTCGGGCGGCGAGTCCGTCCTGCTGCGCCTCGCGGCGCTGCTGATGCGCCGGCCCGACATCCTCCTCCTCGACGAACCCACCAACAACCTCGATCTGTACGCGCGCCGCCGCCTGTACGCGGCCGTCGAGGCGTGGAACGGCGTCATGGTCGTCGTCAGCCACGACCGCGAACTGCTGGAGCGCGTCGACCAGATCGCCGACCTGCGCGGCGGCGAGGTGGCGTGGTACGGCGGCGGCTTCTCCGCGTACGAGGAGGCCCTCGCCGTCGAGCAGGAGGCCGCCGAGCGCATGGTGCGGGTGGCCGAGTCCGACCTGCGGAAGCAGAAGCGCGAGCTGAGCGACGCCCACGTCAAACTGGCCCGCCGCAAGCGGTACGGCCAGAAGATGTGGGACAACAAGCGCGAGCCGAAGGTCGTCATGGGCGAGCGCAAGCGCCAGGCCCAGGTCTCCGCCGGCAAGCACCGCATCATGCACGAGGAGAAACTGGCCGAGGCCAGGGAACGGCTCGACAAGGCGGCCGAGGCCGTGCGCGACGACGACGAGATCCGCGTCGACCTCCCGCACACGGCCGTGCCGCCGGGCCGTTCCGTGCTGACGCTGCGCGAGCTGCGGCTGCGCCACGGGGCGCGGGTGGACGGCGAGTTCGAGCTGCGCGGGCCAGAGCGGATCGCGCTCGTCGGCCGCAACGGCGCCGGCAAGACGACGCTCCTGCGGACGCTCGCCGGGGAACTGGACGCCGTCTCGGGCACGGCGGACGTCCACGTTCCGCTGCGGTTCCTGCCCCAGCGGCTCGACCTCCTCGACGACGAGCTGACCGTGGTGGGGAACGTGGCGCGGTTCGCCCCCGAGGCGACCCCCAACGAGATCAGGGCCCGCCTCGCCCGGTTCCTGTTCCGGGGCGCCCGCGCCGGGCAGCGGGCCGGCACCCTCTCCGGCGGCGAGCGCTTCCGCGCCACGCTGGCGGCGCTCATGCTCGCGGAGCCCGCCCCGCAGCTGCTCCTCCTCGACGAGCCGACGAACAACCTGGACCTGGCGAGCGTCCGGCAGCTGACGACCGCCCTGGAATCCTACGAGGGCGCGCTGATCGTGGCCTCGCACGATCTCCGGTTCCTGGAATCCGTCGGCGTGACCCGCTGGCTCCGGCTCGACGGCGGGCTGCGGGACACGACGGCGGAGGAGGTGCGTGCGGAGATGGCGGGGGAGGGGTGAGCGGGCGGGGCGGGCCCGCCCCCGGGCCGACGGGCGGCAGTCGTCAGCCGTTGACCGGTGGCGGGATGACCGGCCGCCGGGCCGGCGGCGCGCCTCCGGCCCGGCGGGCCGCCCGGACGGATTCAGGGCGCCGGGGTGAACACCAGGGACGCGTTGTGCCCGCCGAAGCCGAACGCGTTCGTGAGCCCCGCCGTCAGGGGGCCGCGCCGCGCCTCCCCGGCGACGACGTCCAGGGGTATCTCCGGGTCCTGGCGGTCGAGGTTGCGCGTGGGCGGGACGGCCTGGTCGCGGAGGGACAGGACGGTGGCGACCGCCGCCAGCGCGCCCGCCGCGCCGAAGAGGTGCCCGGTCATCGACTTGGCGGCCGTCACGGCCGGGTGGGTGCCGACGGCCTCGGCGACCGAACGGGCCTCGGTGAGGTCGCCTTGCGGCGTGGACGTCGCGTGGGCCTGTACGAGCGCGATGTCGCGCGGGGACAGCCCGGCGTCGGCCAGCGCCCGCCGCATGGCCCGTACCTGCCCGTCCGGGTGGGCGGCGGTGATGTGGTGCGCGTCGGAGGTGACGCCCGCCCCGGCGAGCGTGGCGTGGGCGCGGGCCGCCCGGGCCGCCGCGAACCCGGCGCGCTCCAGGACGACCACGGCGGCGCCCTCCCCGATGACGAACCCGTCGCGGTCGACGTCGAACGGCCTGGACGCCCGCCCGGGCTCGTCGTTGCGCGTCGAGTGCGCCCTGGCCTGGGCGAACCCGGCCATCGGCAGGGCGCAGACGCACGCCTCGGTGCCGCCGGCCACCACCACGTCGGCGCGGCCCAGCCGGATCAGGTCCAGGCCCTGGGCGATGGCCTCCGCCCCCGACGCACAGGCGCTGACGGGGGTGTGGGCGCCGCCCCGGGCGCCGAGGTCGATGCTGACCCAGGCGGCCGGGCCGTTGGCCATCAGCATCGGCACGGTGTGCGGGGAAACCCGCCGGACCCCGGAGGTCTCCAGGATGTCGTCCTGGCCGAGCAGGGTCAGGGCCCCGCCCGTGCCGGTGCCGATGACGACGGCCAGCCGCTCGGGGTCGACCTCGGGCCGGCCGGCGTCGGCCCACGCTTCCCGCGCGGCGATCAGCGCGATCTGCTCACAACGGTCCATCCGGCGGGCCTGCACCCGGTCCAGCACGCCGGCGGGCTCCACCTTCAGCCGGCCCGCGATCCGGGCCGGCAGCGCCGCCGCCCACTCCTCCTCGATCGGCCCGATCCCCGACTCGCCGGCCAGCATCGCCGACCAGGTGGACGCGATGTCACCGCCCAGTGGCGTCGTGGCTCCGAGTCCGGTGACCAGCACGGTGTCGGTGTTCCCAGTGCTCACTGGTCGTTCCCCTTTGTAGTGAAAGAACAGGCGAAGATGATCCCGCGTCGCGGAATCGCGGCCGGGTTCGGCTCACGGGCCCAGCCTGTCAAGGAGAGTGACGGGCCGTGGATGCCGTGATCGATGCATTCCGGTGGTGATCTTGTGTGGGATCCCCACAAGGCTCTCCGGTGGGCGCGGGCCCGTCGGCGTACCCCCGCCGGTTAGTGAAACAGTCGTACCATAAACTTGCGTCGCGGCGGAGGCGCGCGGGGGCGGCGACCTGCGCGACAAGACGGCCGGCCGGCTACGACCGGAGCGGTGGCCGGAAGCGGACGATCGCCGCTCCGGCCGAGCAACAGACCAGGGAGCACGGTGATACCGCGTGGCACGACCCACGGATCCTGACCGGCGCGAACGCGTCCTCGCCCGCGCCGCCGACCACGTACTGGAACACGGCCTGGCCGGCCTCAGCCTGCGTCCACTGGCGGCGGCCCTGGACACCAGCCCGCGCATGCTGCTCTACGACTTCGGCAGCAAGCGGGAGCTCGTCTCCGCGATCCTCGCGGAGGCCCGCCGCCGCGGCGCGGCGCGCGTGGCCGGGGAACTGGTCCCCGAGACGGCCTCGCCCGAGGAGCGGCTGCGGGCGCTCTGGGCCTGGATCAGCGCACCCGAGCGGGTGCCGTTCGTCCGCCTGTTCTTCGAGGTGCACGCCGACGCGGTGGCCCATCCCGAGAACTACCCGGAGCTCGCCGGCGTGGTCACGGACTGGTTCGGCACTCTGGGCGCCACCTTCCGCGATGTCACCGAGGGGCCCGGCGACACGGTCACGCCCACGGTGATCATGGCGTTCGTCCGCGGCCTCCTCCTCGACCTCGCCGTCACGGGCGACCGCGACCGCGCCGACCGCGCGGTGGACCGCTTCGCGGGGCTCCTGCGGCGGTGAGTCCTGGGGAGGCGGTCGGGATGGCCGGGCCCGAGGTGGCTGAGGCGGCTGCGGAAGGCGCCTGGAGGGCCGGACTCCGTACCGGCCCACCGGGCGGTCGCCCGGGGCGCGTGCCGATCGCTGCGAGTCCGTCGAGCTCGCCCCCGAGGAGTCGGGCGAACATTCCGTCGTCCTCGCCTTGGCGGTGTGAGGTCAGGGCCGAGCAAAAGGTCGACAGTGGGCGAGGAGCGCGGCGCCGTCCGGACGCCGGTGGGGGAGACCGGTCCTGATCTCGCGGATCCTGTGCGGGAGTTCGTCGTGTGCCCGGGTGAACTACCGGCTGTAGGCGAGCGCGTGGTCGCCGTCGGCGGGAGCCGGGGAAGGCGAGGAAGCCGGGAGACCCGGAGCGCGGCCCCTCATCGGCGCGCGATGCCGCCCTCGTCCGATCGAACGCCTTGCGGCGCGGCAAGTACGGCCGCGACGGCCGCGGTACTGGTGTGGGAGCGGCCGGAACCGCCTCCGCTCAGTCGGTTCCGGCCGCGATACGGAGTCCGAATCCGATCAGCACGAATCCGGTCACCCGGTCCAACGCGCGCCGTACCCCCGGCCGTTCGAACACCGCCCGGGCGCGCGAGACGACGTACACGTACGTGCCGAGCCAGGCCAGCGTCAGCGCGGCGTGCAGCAGCACCAGCAGGCTCATGCCCGCCGTCGCGGAGAGGCCGTCGGGGGCGAGGGTGGGCAGTACGCCGGTGTAGAAGACGGCGATCTTCGGGTTGAGCAGGTTCGAGACGAGACCGCTTCCGAACGCGCCGCGGGAGCCCGGGGGCGTCGCCTCCGCCGAGGGACCGGGCGCCCCGCGCCGGCTCTGCCACAGCGCCTGCGCACCGAGGAAGGCCAGGTAGCCGGCGCCGAGCAGCTTGACGGCGAGGTAGGCCTCCGCCGACGCGGCGAGCACCGCCGCCAGCCCCACCACGGTGAACACGCCCCACGCCAGCAGACCGACGGTGATGCCGGCGGCGGTACGCAGGCCCTCCGCCCGTCCGGAGGCGACGGCCCGCTTGGTGACGACGGCCATGTCCGGGCCCGGCACGACGGTCAGGAGGGCGAGCACGCCCAGGGCCGTCGCCGTCTGTGTCCACATCGTCCGTCAACCTCTCGTCCACCGTGTGCTCCGCCGCCCCTGTCCTGCTCCCTCCCCGGGCGGACGCGGCGGAACAGCCGCTCCGGCGATCCTACGTGCGGCGGACGGCCGCTTCTCCGTGCCGGCCGCGGTGCCGGACCCGGCCCGGGTTCGCGGTCGGTCCCGGGCCCGGAACCACCGTGCTCGCCCTGGCGACGACGGACGGCAAAGTACGTCGCATCGCAGTACTTGTCGCCGTCGGGACGATGCCGATGAGGACGCGGGCCGCTACCAGCGCCCGCCCGAGTCGCCGGAGCGGACGCTGTCCGAGCGGCCCTTCGCGGACGTGGCGTTGAGGGCGGCTCGCAGGCCGCGAGCGGCCTTCCCGGTCGCGACGTGCAGGGGCGTGTAAGGAAGCGGACGGTCGAGGGTGAGGAGGGCCGCGTCGCGGACGAGGCCGTGGGGGTACCCGGGTGCACCCACCGCCTCGGTGACCCGCGCGCACCCGTCCTGCCGCCGCGAGCCGGGCGGTGCGTCCGGCGGCGACGGTGCGCGCCGGCGGGCGGGCGGCGCGTGTCCGGACCGTCCGTCGCCTCGACCTCACCGCTTGACCTTGACGCAACGGCAACTTCTACGGTCACGACCCATGAAGATCATCGTGCACGACACCGCCACCGCCATGCTCGACCTCCTCCGCCGCCCGCCGACGGAGCGCCCCGACGCCCTGCGGGACCTCTACGCCCCGCTGGCGGCCCCGATGTCCGTCGTCGGCGGCTTCGACCCCGTCCGGGCCCACCGCATGGGCAGCGGCTTCCCGCTCGGCCACGACGACCCCCGGCTGCCGGCCGCCCTGCACCGGATGCGGGACGCGGGGGTGTGGGACCGGGTACAGGACTCGCTCGCCGCCGCGTGGGAGCGGCTCGACGCCGCCGTGCCCGGCGTCGGGCACGCGGAGACCGTCCACGTCGTCATCGTCCTCGGAGACCCCGACGACCACCACCTCACCGTCCGCAGCTCCGGCTACTTCGGCCTCGGCGGTTTCCCGGGCGCCATCCAGCTGGTCATGTGGCCGACCGACGCCGCCCTGCGCGGCATCGGCCACGCCGCCGCGCACGAACTGCACCACAACGTGCGCTACGCCAACGTGGTCTGGGACCCGGCGACCGTGACGGTCGGCGAACACGTCGTCGCGGAGGGGCTGGCCGAGGCGTTCGTCCGCGAACTGGCCGGAGAGCAGGGGCTGTGCCCCTGGACCCGGGAACTGACCGGCGACCGCCTGGACGCCGCCTACGAGCGGATCACCGCGGACATCGACGTGGCCGGTATGGGGAACGCGTTGTCCTACGTCCTCGGCGACGCCACCGCCCGGCTGATGGGCCAGGAGCCCGTGGGGCTGCCCGACTTCGCCGGTTACGCCGTCGGCCTGCGCATCGTCGAGGCGCACCGGGCGGCCACCGGTCTGACCGCCGCCGAGAGCGTGGCGCTGCCGGCCGGCGAGATCCTGCGCGGGGCGGGGGTGAGGACGGGGGCGTAGCCGCCCGGCAGCCGTGCCCTCGCCCGGCCAGGGGGAACGCGACCGTGCTCGGCGGGGTGGCCGCGACCGTCGCCGCCTGGTGGCGGCCGGTCCCCGGATCAGCCGCGTTCCCACCCCTGTGGCTCCCGCTCCACCGGAAGCCACAGCTCCGCGGCCCCGTCCGCCGCACCTCTCCCGACCGCCCCGCCCGCCGCACCTCTCCCGACCGCCTCGCCCGCCTCCCTCTCCGCTTCCGCCGACGGTCGGACACACAGGATCTCCGGTCCGGGCCGGCTGCGGTACGGGGTGGAGGGGAACCACTCCGTGAACACGTCCCGCCAGAGGTTCTGGACGGCCGACGGCATCGGCCCCTCGGCGGTGAACACCGCCCACGTGCCGGCCGGTACGCCGAGGACGGCCGTGCCCTCGGGGAGGTCCGCCGTCCGTGCGGCGCCGGAGGACATGAGAACGCCGTGGTAGTAGTCCAGTTCGGTGCCTTCCGCGCGGCTGGGGTCCACGTCGTCGCAGACGGAGACGGTTCCCCGGGGTTCCCGGTCCGAGAGTTCCCCGAGGTGCGCGAGGGCCGCCCGGTCGATGCCGCGGACGAAGCCGACGATGGACGGGTTGGGTCCGGCGTGCACCAGGGGCACCCGGGCCCTGAAGCCGACGACGGCGAAGTCCGGCCGGTCCACGACGCGGTAGCGCATGCCGGCGCTCCCCTCGACGGTGAGGCGGAAGGACAGCCGGGGCTGTGAGACAAGCGCGGCACCGGTGCGCCGCGCCTCGCCGGGTCCGACGCCGTGCACGGCACGGAACGCCCGGGCGAACGCCTCGCCGGAGCCGTAGCCGTAGCGCACCGCGATGTCCAGCAGCGATTCCCGCCCGGCGAGCACCTCGGCCCCCGCCACGGTGAGCCGCCGGCGCCGCACGTACTCCGACAGCGGCATGCCCGCCAGCGCCGAGAACATCCGGCGCAGGTGGTACTCCGAGGTGGCCGCGATCCGTGCGAGCACGGCCGCGTCCACCTCCCCGTCGAGATGCTCCTCGACGTACCCGAGGGCCTGGTTCAGCCGCTGCAACATCCCGATCCCCTGCTCGCCGACGACCACCACACTAGGCTCGGTGCGCCCCGCCGGACCCGACATTCCCCGCCCCGTCCGGTCGGGTGCGCGGCGCTCCGCTCGCGGGCCGCCGCAGGTCCTTTTCGAGCAGGGTGAACGACTTGGCCGGCGCACCGCCCGGCTGCGGCTTGCCCGCCTTGTGGCCGACGACTCGGTAACCGGCGTCCAGGTAGTACGCGGTGAGGCGCGCGTTGCCGGCCAGGCAGTCCAGCCGGACCAGATGCCGGCCCCTCTCGGCGACCCGCCGCTCGGCGGCCCGCAGCAGCATCCGTCCCGTCCCGGGGCCGCCGGCCTCCCGGTCCACCATCAGCCGGTGGACGTACCCGGCCTCCGGTTCCCGCGGCCCCCAGGCGTCCTCGTCCTCCCACCACAGCTCCCAGGCGCCGACCACCCGCCCGCCGGCCTCCGCGAGCCAGACCTCGCCGGACCGGACGATCCGCCGGAAGTGGTCCACGTCCAGCTCGCCCGGCTGCCATTGGCCGGTGACGCCCCGGCCGATCATCCAGCGGGCGGCCTCGTCCCGGAGCCGGACCAGGGCCGCGAGGTCCGCGTCGCCACCCGTGGAGCGACGGAAGTACGTCTCGTTCACGGCGGTGATCTTCGCATGGGGCTGGAACGGCCGGAAGCCGGGTCGCGCCGGGCCCGTACGGGCGGGGCGCCCGTTCCGGCCCCGCCACTCCGGGAGCCTATGCTCGGCCACGTTCCGAAATGATCATTCGAGGGGGAGGGCCCATGCGCCACACCGGACGGGGGACGCGCGCACGCGCCGGGATGGTGGTGATGGCGGCGGTGCTGCTGGGGGTGGCCGGGTGCGGTGACGGCGGGACGGAGTCCCGCGACACCGGGAACGCGACCGGGGGCCCGGGGAGGGCGTCCCGCGCCCCCGGAAAGGCGGCCGACGATCCCGGAAGGGCGCTCGACGCCGCCGCGTTGGGCCGGGCCCTGCCGACCCCGCGGAACCTGCCGCCCGGCTGGCGCGTGGGTGTGACGCCGCCCAAGACGGAGGACCTTCCGCCCGGCCGACGGTGCCCGAAGGGCACGGTCCGAGGCGACTGCTCTCCGCACGGTTCCTACGCGGTCGCGCGGTACAAGGCGCCCGGCGATTCCGGCACCGTGTACTGGGAGCTGTTCGCGTACCCGGACCGCGAGACGGTCGAGACCGCGTTCGCGCACAGGAAGGTCAAGCCCGAGAAGGCCACGGACGTCGCCATGCCGCGCGTCGGCGACGACAGCACGGCTTACCGGAGGCCGGCGGAGCGCTTCGCCCCTCCGAGCCTCGACGTTCAGCTGCGGGTCGGCAACGCCGTCGCCCACGTGATGTACGTCGACCCGGACAAGAACCCCGACAGCGCACGGACCCTGCTCGCACTGTCGCGAGCCCAGGCCGACCGCCTGCTCAAGGCCCAACGGAACCCGGCACCGGAGACCGCCGCCGACTGACCCCGCAAGCCGGCACCTCACCACGTACGCGCCGCCCGGCCGGAAGCCGCCCGGGCGCGCACGCGCGGGACCAGCCCGCGCACCCTATGCCGGCGCGTGGCGTTCTTCCGGCCGCGTACGAGGAAGGCAGAGAGCGGCGGTCGCCGACGCGAAGGTGAGGACCGCGCAGCCCAGGAGGGCCGGGTTGACGTACTCCGGCACGGTCGTCGAGTAACTCGCGCCCTTGTCCACATGGCATTCGAAACGCAGGGGAAGGTAACTGACGCTGTGACCGGTGACGTTCTCGACCTGCCACTGCTCGCCCGTCCGGCATGGCGGGGAGGGGCTGGAGCCTGTTCCCCCGTCCTCGGACTCGACGACCGCCCCCACGATGTAGGTGAGGCCCCAGGCGTATACGCCGAGGAGAGCCGCGCCGAGGAGGAACGCACAGCCCTTGGCTCTGGCGGACGGGCTTTTCCGCTCGCCGCGGAGGATGACGACCCCGCGGGCGAGAAGCGGGACCAGCGTGATCGGGCATGCCAGGATGCCCGGTATCGCGAGCATGAGAGTCCTCGTCGTTTCCGCTCATTCCGGTCCGGTCGGCGCGGGGGCCGTAGTCCCTGAGGTTCTGAACCACGGAGGGGAGCGAGCGGGGGAGTGCTCGTCCCCTCCGCCCGTCCCCTCCGCGCCGCTCCGGGGCCTCGGCCGGTCAGCGGCCGTCAGCGGCCGGTCAGAACCGGTCAGCGGCCCGGTCGAAGCCGGTCAGCAGTTCAGTGGGCCGGCGGCCCGGTCAGCGTGCCTGCCGGGCCCGGGCCAGGACGGCCTCCACCTTCCTCATGATCGCCTGGTTGTGGGCCTTCTCCGCGTCGAGCCGCTTGCGCTGCTCGCCGATCAGCTTGTTCTGCATATCGGTCTCGACCGCGAACCACTGTCGCGGCAGCCCCACGGCGTCGGCGCACTGGGCCTCCGCCACGGCCTGTTCCCGCGACTGCCGGACACCGGGCCGCTCCGCGGGGACGCCCTTTCTCTCGGTACACGCGTCGCGCTTGGCCTTCAGGGCGATGACCGTCGGTTCCTGCCGGGAGGCCGTGAACGTCTTCCCGGCGATGCCCTCGGCGGTCTCCGCGCGCAGGTCACCGCCGAGTCGGTTGACGGCCTGCGTCCGGCACCCGCCCTCGGGGATGCGCTTTCCCCGCAACTCCCCGGTGAACGGTTTGCCGTCCTTTCCCGTCTGCGTCAGCAGCAGTATCTGCTCCTTCGACAGCTGAAGCGGTCGGTCCGAACCCATGAACCGTTCGGGGCCGCCGCGCTTGGCCGTCTCGACGTCGACGTTGCCGTAACGCCGCTCGATGTTCGCGTCGTTGGCGCTGGTCTTCGGCAGCGCCGAGTCCACCGGGTTCCGCTCCGGCCGGTAAGCCACGCCGAAATCCGCCATGCACTGGATAATCAACAACTCTTCGGCCTGCCGGGCCTTCGCGGCGTCGACCGAGTCGATCAGATACGTCTCGATAGGCAGTTCTTTCCCTTTCAAAGGACCGGACCGCGGCGACTGCGGCGCGGCATCTCGGACGCCGCGCGACGCGAAGTCCCTCACCTGTGACCGAGCGGCGTGCTGTACATCGCTGATCCGTGTCCTCTCCCGGTCGGGCGCGGTCTGCGCGGAATCACCGCCCGATGCGGACGCCGCGGCGAATGCCCCCGTTCCGGCGAGAACGACCGCGGCGCTCGCTCCTACGGCCAGGTGCGTACGTGAGAACTTCACGCGCCGACCTCTCCGGCCGGAACCGTCATCGCTCTCCGGACCGGAGAGGAGGTGGTCTGCGCCGGCCGTTCTGCCTTTCCTTTCGGTGCTGCCTTTCCCTTTGCTGCTGCTCACGGTTCTCCTCAAGCAATGTCACTTCACTCGTGACGTGGGTGTCGCCTCGGACCGGCGGCGGCGGATTCCCCCGCTTCACCGCCGAGCTTCACTGCCGAGCGACTTCGACGACCTGCTGTTCTCCCCTCTCCGTACGACGACCCTCACCGTGGCCGTCCTTACGCACATCACCGCCGGTTCGCCGCCCCGAAGGCGCGGTTCGCGCTACTGCCCTCCATGTGCTCGCGGTCGGCGGCCCGTTCAGTAAAGCCTTGGCCCGCCGAAGGAGCCAGCCCGGTCGGGGAAGGATCGAGCGGACCGGATGCCGAGGCACCCGCACGTCCCGATCGACCGCCTGCCGGGGCCTCTGCGTGAGCAACTGCGCCCCGGCAGAAGGCAGATGACCAGAGCCGGTGTACTGCGAGCCGGTACCATCCTGCCGTCAAGCCGCCGGCCCGCGGCCGGCCTCCGGCTGGGCGCAGTGTCGTGGCGGAGGTGTACCAGCAGGTCATGGCCGAGGGCTACCTCCGCACGACTGGCCGATCCGGCACCCGTGTCGCGGACTGGGACGTCCCACGGTTCGGACCGCCTGCGCCCCCGACCGGCCCTGACATGCGGACTGTTGTCGGCGGAAGGCCATCGCGGCAAGGGGGTGGAAGAACCCGGGCGCCCAGGGATGCGGCAGTTCATCGCGAGCGTCGGCCTCCGGGGCATGTCGGTGTCCGTCGACGACGGGCGGGGCATCGTTGCCGAGGCGCTCGCGCGCAGCGGCATGAGGGCTGTGCTCGTCACGCCCGCCCACCAGTTCCCCACCAGCATGGTCCTGGCCGACGAGCGCGGGAGCGCCCTCGTCTCGTGGGCGCAGGCGACCGACGGGATGGGGGTGGAGGACGACTTCGACATCGAGTTCCGGTTCGACATCGGCGCGCCTTTCTCTCGCTCCAGGGAGCGGCGCCCGAGCACGTCATCCACGGGGGGCCGCCGGCGAGCTGCCGGCTCCCTCTCTCCCTCCCTCCCTCCCTCCGTCTCGGCCGACTGACGGGTCCCCTCGGCCTCGGCGCACCGATCGGCCGGATCAGGGCCCGGCTGGACCTCATCCGCAGTGGATGGCTGGACCGGCACCTGCGGCGCATGCGCACACGCCACCAAGAGCTCCGGCAGGCGCCGACCGAGGCCCTGGCGCAGCACCTTTCCGACGCGACGGTCCAGGGAGCGGACGCCGGCCGGTACAGCCTCGTCTCACTGCCCCGGCACCTTTACGAGCAGGCCGCGACGTCGGCGGCCCGGCAGGCGGGCGTCCTGGTGCGCGGCCTCGGCGACTTCGCCGTCCGACTGCCGGCCCACTTCGGCCCGTCCTACCCCACAGCCTCACCGCCGCGACAGAGATTCCGGAAAACCGGGCGGCGGGTGCCTGATGAGAGATGGCCCGAGTGCCGACAAAGAAGCACCGATCGTGATCCTCCCCAAGGTCCGTGACCACCGCTTCGTGACCATCCGCCGCGGTGGGACCCTCACCGACGAGCGTCACCATCTCCTCGCCCTGTGGGCTGCCTCGTGTGCCGAGCACGTTCTTCAGCTCTTCGAGGCCGCTCGGCCGGAGGACCCACGGCCGCGTCAAGCGATCGAGCACGCCCGCGCCTGGGCGCGTGGCGAGGCGAAGATGATGCGAGCCCGCGCGGCGGGAGGTCACGCGATGGGCGCGGCCCGGGACCTGCGTGGCGCGGCACGGTACGCCGCGTACGCCGCCGGCCAGGCTGCGGTCGTCGCACACGTCGCCGCGCACGAACTGGGCGCCGCCGCCTACGCGATCAAGGCCGTACGCGCCGCCGCGCCGCGAGGCGAGGGCGAGGCGACCGGCCGGGTCGAGTGCCGGTGGCAGCGCGACCGGCTCCCGGAGGCGATCCGCGAGCTCGTACTCGACGATCAGCGAGCGCGGAACGACATCTGCTGGTCGGTGTTCGACTGCTGAGCGCGACGGGCCCGTGGCCTCCGGCCCGGCGGCTGCCCGGCGCGCGGCGGAGGAGCAACCGGAGGTGCTCGGTGTACGGCTGTACGACGGGATCGGTGATCGCTTACACCGCGAGACGGAGTACCGATCCGTGGATCGCGGCGTGGACCCGGGACGCGCTCGGCGTCGCGCGGACGGTGCTGAACGCCGGGGCGTGCACCGGCTCATACGAACCCGCCGACCGGCGAGGTGGCCGGGCGGACCACCGCCGGTTCCGGCCGCTTGTCCCTCGTCGGGCTCGTGACGCCTCGGACGCGACCTCGTTTAAGCGATTATGAGAAATGCGCTGCGCAACGCTGGTTTGCTGCTCTCCACCCTCGCCCTGGTCGCTGTCCCCCACGCAGCGTCCGGCGCGGACACCCGGCCCACGCCTCCTAAAGGCTGCGCCTCGACGCAGGGGTACTCCTCTTCCGGGAATGAGCGGGCGAAGCTGACCGTCTGCTTCACGCAGGAGTGGTACAAGCCCGTCTACGGCGACAAGAGGCTCGAACCGACTGACGTCATCACCGCCAACTGCTCGAACCACAACCTGTGGTGGAGGAGTACGGGATGCAGCGTGACGGCGAAGCTCACCCTGAAGAAGAACGGCGTCCACGTCTGGACGGAGAACCGCGCTTGGGGCAGCGATCCCGTTCACGGTAGGGCCGACGGCCGCTACGTGGACCACTACGCCTGCCGCGGTCACGGCGAGTACAGCCTGACGCTCCATGACGCCACCGCGTCGGTGAACACCACCGGCGGGGTCCGCAGGGCGCACGTCACGCTCAAGCCGGTCACGGTCAAGGCGACGGGCTGCTGACGGCTGCCCCGGCCGACGGCCGAGAGGGTCCGTGCGGACTGCCTCCCCACGGACCCTCGTCGCGTCCCAGGCCCACCGCGCCACTACCCTGCCGCCCCGCCCCTGTGACGGCCC
>NZ_JBPQTX010000065.1:0-27574 GCF_051386555.1 Streptomyces sp. URMC 126 | reverse complement strand
GGGGGGAGGAGCGGGAGCCAGGGGGGCCCGGGATCCTGCGTGGCTTCGGGCGCCAGTTGAAGCGGTACCGTGCACGGGCGGGGTTGGAGCGTGCCGAGTTCGGTTCGATGGTGGGCTACTCGGTGTCCGCGATCGCCGCGTATGAGCAGGGACGCCGGTGCCGCCGCCGAAGTTCATCGACCAGGCGGACGAGGGCTTGGACGCGGGTGGGGTCCTCCAGGAGATGGGGAGGCGGTTGCATTGCATGTGTACGCGATGTACGCCGTTCCGGGCCTGTTGCAGACCGAGGAGTACGCCCGAGCGGTGTTCTCGATCCGCCGCTCGCTGCTCGACGAGGACCGGATCGAACAAGGGCTGAGTGCCCGCCTGGCGAGGCAGGAGATCTACGCGCGCAAGCCGGGGCCGCTGATGAGCTTCGTCTTGGAAGAGTCGGCGCTCCAGAGGCCACTCGGGGTGGCCCGTTCACCTTGATCGACACACCTGAAGGGCGGAGGATCGCCTATGCAGAGGTGCAAGGCGACAGCCGTCTCTAGCCAGGGCAATCGAAGGTCCGGGAGCTTGAGGCCGAGGCGGGATCCTTCGAGCACAGGCCCTCACGCCGAGTGAGTCACTGGCATACGTAGAGAACCTGCTGGGAGAGACATGAGTATTGAGCCCTAACTGGCGTGGTTCAAGATCAGTTACAGCACGGGCGATGGAGGCAAGTGCGTCGAGGTCGCCGTCTGCCCTCACGTCGTCCACGTGCGCGACTCCAAAGACATAGGCCGCCGTGGCCTTGCGGTCGACGCGGCGGCCTGGACCGCGTTTCTCGGCTTCGCCGTCCGGTAGGGCGTTGGGTCTGCCCCTGGCGAGGTGCCAAGGGCAGACCCGTGTCCGGCAGGGCCCGCCGGCTACGCCTGTACGGCTTCGCGGACGGGCGGAGTCCAGCGCCCGGCGGCGATCTCCGCGTCCAGCCGGGCCTGGAAGTGGGCGTGGGCTGCCCTCATCTCGGCCTCTCGGTCGGCCCTGTAGAAGGGGGCCTGGTAGCCGTCTGGGGGAGGGGTACGGTCCGGGTCCTCCAGGTGAGCGAGGAGATCGAGGTAGTCCTGCTTGGTCTGGCCGTGGCCATAGGTGAAGGAGCTAGCTGCGATCTTGCGCCCTTGAGCGTCGAAATAGGTGGCCATTTCGAAGTCGTACAGCTGTGGGTAGCGCGACTGGAAGATGGTGACGAGTTGGTCAGCAGTGATGCCAAGCCAGACGGCGACCAAGGCGTCGAGTTCGACATGTGCTGCCCGACGCTCGTGCTCGCTGCGGAGAGGTGTGGTGTAGTCCCATGTCGGCTTGAGGCCGGCGGCAAGGGGCTTCAGGTGGGGCCAGTGGGGGTTGGCCCAGTCCTCGTAGCCCGCCCAGCGGGGGTCGAACAGCTCCGTCCATAGAGGGGCGTAATGGGTCGTGAGAGCGTTCAGCCGGAGGGTTCGGAGGAGGAGGGCAGGCGCAAGTGGGTGCCTAGGGTCGGGGGCTGGCAACTTCCGGGCCTCGCTGAGTCCGAGATTGGAGCGCCCTGTGATTCGTAGCAGGTAGTCCAGTGGGAGCGAAGCCCAAAAGCCTCCGTTGAGGGCAGTTGAGCGATTGCTCTTCAGGGCCAAGGAATGCACCGAGTGGACGTGGGCGGGGCCGGGTGGGATGAGGGCGGCTTGCAAACTACGACTGGTATTGAAGGGGATCATGACCCGCCAGGCCAACCGGAAGAAAGAGGTGTAGGGCTTTCCGTGCCAGCGGCTTTGGGCCTCCATGTACCTCACCTCATCAGCGGCGCGTACATAGTTGGTCACGGGGACGTATTTCTCAGGTAGTTGCGTCAGGGCGAGGAGATCCCAGTCCCTGTTGCTCCGGCAGGGGATCCTCGGCTCTTTCGAGAAGGGAAGCGCCGACGCGAAGTGTGGTCCTTGGAAGATGACGTCCCTGACGTCCGCTGCGGCCTGGTTGCCCCAGCGGATTAGGCCGTCTCTCTTGGCGGCGCCTTCGTCATATCCCGTTGTAATCAGTGGGTGATAGTCGGCGAGGGTGGCCGGAAACGCGGCGAGCGCATCGATGGCTCCTTGCTCGCCGCGGAGGACAGGATAGAGCAGAGGGGTCTCGGCTGCCGATCCCGTTGAGCCGGTCAGGGATTGCCATTTGGTAAGTAGTCCCATATTCACACGCATCACGCGTTCTCGGTGCGGCCGGATGTCCCACGAGCCGTTGTGCCTGATGCCGGGTGCCGAGCCATGACCGTCGTGGACTAGCGATTCGGGAAGGACTTGGGCAGCGCGGAGCTCGCTGAGGTGCAGAAAGTCAGGATTCTGTGCCGTGCCATAAATGTGCATCCCGAATTGTTGGGCCCAGTCTAGATCGGCGAACGCCCATTGGGCCGAGTTGACGAAATGGGCGTGAATGCGGAGGTGCCGGTATGCGGCTGCTCGGATGGAGCCCTCGCGTACACCCCCGAAGTGCGTGTCTGGATGGATCAGCCCTGCACTGCCATTCTGTGCAATGTGCTGCCACACTTGAGCCATGAAAGCCCGATAGAGGTCGCTCTTGGTGCCCACCAGCAGCGGATATGTGGCCGGACTGCTCAACGCCGCCGACACTCCGGCGTTTGTGGCCAATTCCTGTAGAAAATAGTTGCTGCCGGAAGCAGTCAATACGTCATCCTTGCGCAAGCGCCGCTCTGCCGTGCTTGGCTTCTCTGCCAGTACAAACCACGGTTCCAACTCGGCCAGAACCTGGTCCTCATACCAGCGCGGCGGCACCCAAGGCGGATTCCCCACCTGCAATTCAAACCCACCCCGCGCAAACACCTGCGCGAACTCCAACTCCCAATGGAAGAACCCCTGAGCCTTAGCCACATCCTTCGCCGTAGCCGCCCAAAGGAAGCGGTTCTCCAACCACTGGAACCGCTCCATGCCCATCCACTCGGGCAACTCGTCCTCGTACACCGACAGGTCGTCCAGCGACTCGAACGTCGACACCAGCGACTCGCTCGGCACATCCTGCGTCCCCAACAACGCCTCCGCGAAGTCAAGCCAGTCGTCCAGCCCCGCCAGCGGAATGACCTCCCGACGCTGCCCCTTGATCCGCTCCTCGCGGCGCCCCTTACGGCGGCGCGACACCGAATCACGCGTCAGCGTCATCTGCTGGGGCTCAGCCGCGAAACCCGGAAGGGCGTGCGCCTCCCAGGCCATCAGAACCCCGGAGTCCTCCTCACCGGCCGCCGAAACCCCCACCGCCTCCAACTCCGCCGCACGCTCCGCCAACGCCTCGGCCCGCGCGTACCGCTCATCCGTACCGTCCAGCAGCGACGCACTCTGCACGGGCCAGAACCACAGCGCGCACCACGTGTCCATGAGCGTCTTCAGCCGCCAGTAAGGGGTGTCCTCGGCCTGGAGGTCGGCCAGAACCTCATCCCGCTGCACGGCGACTTCGGGCCGCCGCAGCCACTCGTCCTCCGCGCCCCACACCGCGATCCGCCGCGAGATGTCCCGCTCCGACAGCTCAAGCCGCCGTACGACCAGCCCCCACAGGTACTCGGCCCGCCGGGCCAGCCCCTGAAGCCGGGCCGTCTGCCTGGCCGTAGGCGACTTCGTGATCGCCTTCCGCCACGCGCCCAGCGCCTTCGCCGCCTCCGGAGCGAGCGCCTTCGCCTCCTTCTCGGCGGCGACCGCGCCCCATTCCTTCGCCGGGAGGAGGAAGTGGTGCACCGAACCCTCCGGAAGCTCCGCACCCCCCACCGCGTCCGCCAACGGGAACCGCTCCGGAGTCGTCCCCAGCCATCCGCCCTTCTTCAGGCGGTCGGCCGCGTACACCTCCCGTCGTCCGCCGATGAGCGAGTTGCCGCGCCGCAGGTGCAGGCCGAACCAGGGGGCCTCCATGCCGGGGTGCATCGTGTTGAGCCACAACGACACCTCCGCCAGCTCCACAGCCGTCTCGTTGAGGTCGACACCGTAGGAGTTGTGCAGGGCGATGTAGGCCTTGGCCTTCTGGAGCTCGACGGCGTACTGCTCGGTGTCGATCGACTGGCCCAACTCGTGCTGCCGACGCCGAAGATACTCGGCCGCGACCTGGTTGATAGCCTCGTTGAGGAACGCGCCCGAGCCCAGCGCCGGCTCGCAGATCTTCCAGTTCAGCAGATCCTTGGCCTCGGTCTCCTCGGTGAGCAGCTGCTGGAGGGCCAGCTGCACGGTGACCTTCGTCAGCGACTCAGGCGTGTAGTACGACGCGGAGGTCTGCCGGTCGCGGCCGGAGAGGCGGTAGACGAACGAACCGGGGGTGTACCGCACGCGGACGTCCTCGCCCGTGTGCCTGTCCCGGCGCCGTACGAACACCGAGTCCGGGTACTCGTCGATCTTCGACTTGGGGACGAGCCAGGAGCCGTCCTTCGGGTCGCCGCCCTTGGCGACCTCGTACAGCTCCTCGCCCGCGATGAAGCCGCTGTACGACATCAGGCCCTCGTACACCGCGCCGAGCTGGTTGATGCCGAGCTGGGCGTACGAGATGAAGCCGCCGCGTTCACCGCGCTTGCCCTGGGTGATCATCAGGCTGTGCAGCACCTGGTGGAGCGTGGCGTTGCGCAGACGGGTGTCGAGGTAGCGGACGGACTCGCCGCGGGCCAGGGCCTCGTCGGAGTCGAAGCGTGGGTCAGGGAGGCTGTCGTTGCCGATCAGCCGGATGGCGTCCCGCTCGAACAGCTTGCTGTGCAGCGGTTCGAAGCGCAGACCGACGTCCTCGCTGGTCTTCGCGTCGACGTCGACCGGGGTCGGCTGTACGCCGTGGGTGCGGCGCGGGCGGTAGCCGTCCTGGACCTTGCCGAAGAGCAGGTCCAGGGACTCGTAGAGGTAGAAGCCGTTGCGGGCGTGGTCGCTGATCGGCTCCCGGTCGGCGATCAGCTCGGCGAGCCGGCCGAGCCCGTACCCCTGCTGGTACTCGGGGTAGTCGGCTGGGAGGATGCCCAGCTCGGGGCGGGCCTCGGCGTAGAGGAGGAACAGGATCCGGTAGAGGTAGCGAAGCGACTCGCGGGTCAACCGGCGTCCCAGGTCGGGGAGTTCGCCGATGTCCTCCGGGCGCAGACCCTGCTCGCGAAGCCGGTCCAGCACCTCGTTCGCGATCAGCTCGACGCTCTTGCGCAGCCCGTCGCGCAGTTCGCTGGAGACCCCCACCGCGTGCTTCGCGGACTTGCCGACGAGTTCGGCGAGCGGGTTCTCGCCGCCCTCCTCCGGCGTGCGCAGCGAGTCCGCGCCGAACAGCGCGGCCACCGTGTCGAGTTCGCCGCCGGCCTTGGTGTCGTTGCGCTGGAGCGCGGTGTCCAGGGAGACGCCGAGGTAGCGGCCCTCGCCCCACACCGCCCGGTCGGCGAGGACGATCACACCGCCGCCGAGCAGTAGCACGTACCGGGGCGGCCGGTCGCCGTCGACCTCCTCGCAGGCGAACAGGAACGAGGCCAGCTTGGAGCCGGTCTCCACGGCGGCCGGGCCGTCGAGCGGCACCGGTTCCAGCAGGCGGCCCCGGCCCTTCGGGTCCAGGGCTGCGTCCGGTTCGGCGGCCCAACCGCAGTCCACCGCGACCAGACCGTTCTCGGCATGTGCGACCGGGATCTCGTACGTCTGCCCCGCGCGCTCGACCGTGAGCGTGCGCGGCTTCGCGTCGTACCCAAGAGCGCGCAGCACATCGGCGTTGAGGGCCCGTACCCGCTCCCGCCACTCCGGCGCGTGGTACGTCAGCGTGTCGTCGTCGGTGTCACGTACGGCGATGATGCCGTCCTCGTCCTCGGGGAGGGCGAAGAAGGACCGGGCCCGGAAGTAGTCGCGGCGCAGGGCCCTCAGCCCGGCGCGGGGGGTCACCGGCAGTTCGCCGCCACCGGGTGCCGCCGTGACGAGCGGATCGGCTTCCGAGGCGACGGCATCCCCGGCGGGCGGCTTCGCCGCTTCCTCACGTTCCTTCCACGCCTGCAACAGGCCCGACTTGAGGTCCTTCGGCAGCACCTCGGCCAGATAGTGGGCCGAGAAGTAGTCGCCGCGGTTGACCAAGGAGTCGTACGTCATGACAGGGCTTCTCTCAGAACCGGGACGGGGACGCGACCGGGATGGTCAGGGAGACGGGGGGCGGTCCGTCGTCGCCGGGCTTGCGGTCAGCGTCCGGCAGGAGCACGGCGAGGACGCGCAGCAGCGGCCGGCCCGTTGTCAGGAGGGAGTCGGCGAGATCGGCGAGGCGCTCCTTCGTGCGCTCCCCGGCGAGGGTGGGCTGGCGCCAGGTGCCGAGCCGCTGCTTGTACTGCTCGATCGGCTCGCGCAGTGGCTCGTCCCAGGCGTCGCGGTGGGCGTTGAGGAACGCCTCGGCCGTGTCCAGCACGTCCGGGAGGGCCTCGCGCAGGGGCGCGGGATCGCGGTAGCGGAGCTTGTTCGCCATGGTGGGGCCGACACCGCAGCGGCGCAGCAGCGACACCATGTCGTCGTCGACCAGCCCTTCCTTGGTCGCCTTCAGCCAGGTGACGCCCATCCACTTCACGACGGTGGGCCTGCCCAGCTTGTTCGAGTAGACGCCCTGGACGAGATAGATGGGCTCCACCACGTTCGCCGTGATCATCGGGGCCTCCTGGCGGCCCATCCCGACGAGGACCTTGTCGGTGAGCCACTCGACGACCGGGTGCAGGTCCGTCAGCAAGGAGATCTCCGGCCAGCTCGACGTGGACGACTCCCGGGCGCGCTGGAGGGAGTGTTCGGCGAGGCGGCGGTTGAACGTCACGAGCAGCCGCTCGCGCAGCCGCTGCTCGCGCAGGTAGTCCATGGGGAGGGCCTTAAGGCGGTGGACGAGTTCCGTCGGCGGGCGGAACGACAGCAACCCCGATTGCGGGTCGCGGTCCAGGTCCAGCCGCTCACGGGCGTCCGGGTACACCTCGCGCAGCGCTTCGTCCAGAAAGTGCGCGGTCGAGTCGAAGAGGCGGGGGATTACAGGGCTCGCGGCGGCCCGGCTGCCCGACGACACCATGGCGGGAGCGGAGCCGCCGGCCTCCACAGGGTCCGCGGGTGGGGCTTCCTCGCCGACCGGGCCGAAGAAGTCCGCGAGGAAGTCGTCCAGGCCGGCGTCCTCGCCGTCCGTGCCGGAGCGGCGGGCGTTCAGGGACTCGTCGACGGTCCGGCCACGCAGCAGGTCCTGGATGAGAGACTTCTCCTCCGCCTCCGCCCGGTACAGGCCAGTCACCGCCTCCGCCGTGCCCAGGGAACGGTGTGCCTGGTCCTCGCGTTCCAGCAGCCGCTCGGCGACCACCGTGTCGTCCTTGGCGCCCTCGACCTCGCTGGTCAGGATCAGTGCGCGGAACTCCGGAGGGCGCGCCTGCCCGTACCGGTCGATACGGCCGTTGCGCTGCTCGATCCGGATGAGCGACCACGGCACGTCGTAGTGCACCAGCTGGTGGCACTGGCGGTGCAGGTTGACGCCCTCGGAGGCCACGTCGCCGGTCAGCAGGACCCGTACGGGAGTGTCGGCCAGGCCGAACTCCTCCACACAGGCCATCTGTTGCTCGTCGGAGAGGCCGCCGTGCATGATCCGGACGCAGTCCCGAGCGGCCCGGCCCTTGAAGCCCAGCGCCGCGGGCAGCACCTCGGCCAGCCACTCCAGGGTCTGCACGCGCTCGGAGAACACCACGACCCGTTCCTCGGAACCGGGCCCGACGCCGATCTCTTCGCGGAGCTGACGCACGAGCGCGGCGAGCTTCGCGGAGTCCGCCTTGGTCAGATCGGCTGCCAGCTCCGCGAGCCGGTGCAGGGCGGACAGCTCGGCCGCGGTGCCGCGCGGGTCGTCCTTCTTCTCCAGGGTCTTGATGCGCGCGGAGACCGTCGCCCGCAGCGCCGCGTGGGAGGACAGGAACGATTTCAGCAGCGTGTACGGGAAGAGAGGCACTGAGCTCACCGAGGGGCCGCCGTCACCGGGCAGCCAGACGGCCGCCAGCTCCTCGAAGATCTTCTCCTCGGCGGGGGTGGCTGGGCAGTGCACGGAGTGGGAGGGGCCGCGGTCCGCCCACTGGCCCTTCATCTGCTCGCGCACCTCGCGGCTGATCTTCGTACGGCGGATGAAGAGGTGCTCGATGTCGGCGGCGCGGTAGTTCTCCGGGTCCCGGATCGCCACTGGGTCGAGCAGGCCGATCAGCTCGGCGAATGACTTCGCGTCGCCGTTGTGTGGGGTCGCCGACGCCAGGATCAGGGCGTCGGTGCGGGGGGCGAGGGTGCGTGCGAGCTGGTTGCGCAGGGAACCGCGGTTGATCAGGTTGTGCGACTCGTCGATGACGACCGCGTCCCAGCGGATCTGCTCCAGATGGTGCCGGTACTGGTCGGTGTTTTTCAGGGTGTCGATGGAGACGATGACCCGCTTGAACGAGGTGAAGGGGTTGCGGCCGGCGGGGATCTCCCGCTGGATCCGCTCGATGCCGACCGAGTCCAGCCGCACCAGCGGGATCGCGAACCGCGTCCACAGCTCGTGCTGGAACTGCTCCAGCACATGCTGCGGGGTGACGACCAGGATGCGCTCGCCCCGGCCGCGGCGGATGAGCTCGGCCAGCGTCAGGCCGATCTCCAGGGTCTTGCCGAGGCCCACCACGTCCGCGATCAGCAGGCGCGGGCGGAGATTGGCGCCGGACAGGGCCAGCTCGGCGGGGCGCCGCTGGTACGGCAGCGGATCCATCAGGAACGAGTCGGCCAGGGCGAGCCGGCGCTCCGACTGGGGCAGCGCGGTACGGCGCAGCACTGCCTCCAGGAACAGCCGGGAACGGCGGTAGTTCGGGGAGTCGTCCATGACCAGCGCGGTCGCGCGCGGGTCCAGCAGCTCGATCCGGTCCAGCCCGGAGAAGAACACGGCCTCCTGGTCGCGCACGAACTCCGACACGCCGACGACCTCGATCCGGGTGCCGTCCTCGGCCGTCGGCATCGAGCTTCTGACCAGCCACACCTCGTCCCGTACGACCACCTGGGCACCGGCCGGGTACTGGTCCTGCTCCTGGCCGGTAGCGGCGCCGCTCTGCTCCTCGCTGGTTTGGACGGCGGTCACCCGTGGCCTCCTGAGGCGGTTCGGTCGTACATGGGCAGGCCCGATTCTGGGCCCGCCCATTATCGCGGGTCTCAGGGGCGTACGGGCCAGGAGGTACGTATCAGAAAGGGGCACTGGCCGCGTATGCCTCGCGCAGCCGCTGCGCGGTGATCCGGTTCTGTGCGGAATGCCGTAGCGAGCGCCGATGAGCGCTGCCACTGCCTCCGGCGCTGCTGCGTGCCGTCGGGCGGGTCGACAGCCGACTGCGGTCCGACTTCACCGCTGTCTCGTCCGCCGACCGCCGCCCGGCCGTCGGGGCGTCGGCCGTGCGGTCTGCGGGTGGCGGCGAGGGGGAGTCGACGCGGGCGAACAACAGGCGTGGATCCGTCGGCCCAGGCGCGGTAGTCGGTGGCATCGGCGGGGTGGGCAGCCCGGGCTCTTGACGGGTGGGCCGGAACCCGCCCGATTCCTGCCGGGCCGTTCCAGGGGCGGGCGTTTCCGCCTCGCGTCCACCGGGCGAAGCGTCGGCCGTCCCGGTACCCGCCCTTGCCGCCGACGCCGGCGCGGCAGGGCGGTCCACGGCGAGCAGGTCGTCGAGGACGTGGGCCGGAGCAGCTGTGTAATTCGTGAGCCTGCGCCGGGCCTGGGCGATCTTGAGCCCACGCGCCTCGATCAGCGCCCGGCACTGCCGTACGACGTCGTCAAGCGCGGGCCGGTCCTGGGGACGGTGGGCCAGCATCGCCGTCAGCAGCGGCACGAGCTCCTCCGGCGCCCCCGAGAGGTTCGGCGCGGTCCCGGGATCGACGACCTGGTGGAACAGGAGATGGATGTTGTCGGCCCGGTAGGGGGCGTGCCCCGATGCGGCGAACAGCAGCACGGCGCCTAGCGCGTACACGTCGACCGCCGGGGTCAGCGGCTTCTCGCCGTTCGCCTGCTCGGGCGGCATGCAGGAAGGCGTACCGACGACCGTGTTGGCCGCGGTCAGCGACACGCTGGACTCCGCGAACACCGCGAGCCCGAAGTCGATCACCTTGGGTCCGTTGGGGCCGAGGAGCACGTTGGCGGGCTTCAGATCACGGTGCAGCAGTCCCTGCTTGTGCACGCTCGCCAGTGCCTCCGCGAGCGTCGCGCCCAGCGAGGCGGTGAGCAGGGCATCGAGCGGGCCATGGCTGCTCACATGCCTGCTGAGGTCCAGCCCTTCGACGTACTCGGTGGCCAGCCATGGCGGGTCCGCCTCCGGGTCGGCGTCGAGGAGGGCGGCGATCCGGGCTCCCCAGATCGTCTTGAGGATCTCCACCTCCTGTGCGAACCGCAGCCGGGTCTCGGAGTCCACGACGGACGGCTTGATCACCTTCACGGCGGCCGGTTCCCCGCCCGGCGACTCCCCCAGATACACCTGGCCCATGCCGCCCTGCCCGATCCGCCCGAGCAGCTCGTACCCGCCCAGCTCGGACGGATCGTCGGGGTTCAGGGGCGCGATGTGCACGTAGGGCCTCACATTCGGGACAAGCGGCCGGGGCAGGCGTTCATCGTCACGCTAGACCACTCCCTGAGCGGAGAGTACGTGCGGATCCGTGCGGTGGACGCATGGTGAGTCACTCTTCGTCGGCCGTCCCAGTGTCCGGCTCAGTGACCGGGGGCAGCGTGGGCGGAGCTTGCGTCGGCTCGGGTCGCCGGCCGACGGGCCGGTACCCCCGCTTCTCGTTCGGGTCGAACAGAGGGCGCGTCTCGGTCACCGGTCGTGTCTCCGTCTTCAGTTTCGGGAGCCTATTCAGTCACGGGGGTACTTCGATGAAGTCGAGGACCTCCACATCATCCATACGAATATAGATCCCGCCGGAATGTTCCAGCGGGCGTTCGAAGAGTCCGGACTCGGACAGAGCCCAAGCGGTCTGCAGATACAGGTCCGGGGCTTCCGGGTAGCTCGACGTGTAGGACTCCTCGCCGTAGTACCCGCCTGTCCAGCGGCCGCTCTTCAGCCGCGCACGCACCAGGCAGTGGCTACGACTCTGGAAGATCTTGTCCCACGCAGTGGGGACCGGGTCGTAGGCGGATCGACTGCCTCGCGCGCGAAGCCAGGAGGACAGCCACGCGGTGACGGCCGGCACCACTATCAGCAGTGTTGCCGCGGCCAAGGCCGTGACGCGCGGGTTCTCCGCAGCGCCGGTCAGCCAGCCGCGGCGGCGGTCGTAGACGAGACGCACCAACCATGGGCCTGCGAGCAGGACGTAGACGGTGTCGAGAGCGATGCCGGCCGTCACGGCGCGAAGTATGCGCTCGCCCAGGTCTCTGTGGCCTGGAGCCAGCCCGCGGGCGCGTTCGCGGACGAACTGGTAGGTCGCGCCGGGAAGCACCAGGAGGAGGACGATGACGACCTGGGTGACTGTCGTGGGCGCGTGCGGCATCGCTGTGTGTCCTTCCGGATAGCGGGCGCAGGAGGCTGCCGAACTGGTGGCCTCATGTCCAGTAACGTCACGGTGACTTGCAGGTGTCGCGGACATAATGCCGTGGCACTTTGTGCATCGCTGGGGAGACTGGGGACAACCGATGCGAGACAACCTGTTCCGGATGCGTACCACCTGGGTGGGCAGCCTCACGGCTAGGGTCTGTCGTGAACTCGGGCCCGCCCTATGCCGCCGCGGGATGTTCCCCTCGTGGGTCGCGGATGACCAACTGGCGCTCGCCGCACTGCTGGGCCGCATCGCTGTGGAGGACATCAGAGGCAGCTCTCCGCAGGTCATCAGCGCCCACCTTCTATCGACCGGCCTTGTCGACGGCAGGGTGCCCGAGGCTGTGGTGGTAGGCGACCTCGTCATGCCTGTCCTGCGCACGGTTCGTGAGCAAGGGGTTCCGTGGGAAAGGTGGTGGGACGTGTCCGGGCTCCACGAGTTGCTCATCGAGTTGTGGGCTGGGCACCGGCTGTCGACTCAATCCAAGGAGACAGTTCGTGAGGAACTGGCGAGTATATGGCGCATCCCGGACCATCTTGTTAAAACCGTCCTCCAAAATGCTGCAGATCCCTATGCCTCGTTGCCGCCGGACCTCCTTCACGAATCCGCCACAGGAAGGGCAAGCGCATGCTTTCAAGCCCTTGTCGTCGACGGCTGGGTCAAGATCGCCCGCGTTGAAGACCTCCTGCAGGCCAGGCCGGGGCTGACTGACAGGCCTGATCTTGCGGAGGTTGCGAAGCGCCTGCACCGCCGCATTGATCTGGAGAACGCGGTGAACCGCATTAGGAATCCTTCAGCCGAGCTCTTGGCGGGGCTGCGTGGGGATCTTGACGCGTGGGACGCCCAGATGGATCAGCTGGCTTCTCACCTGACGGCATACGAGCTCACGTTACTGAAACCCATGACAGAGGACGATCGGTACGCGGAAGAGTGTCTAGTGGCTGGTAGGAGCCTATATCAAGCCAGACTGCTGGTGGACGACGCCCTGTTGTGGAAATCGAATACCGGCGCCTGGAATTCTCCTGTGCCCGACTGGATGATCGAGGAGATCGTCACATGTGGAACGCGCTTCTTTCATACGCAGACGGGTCCTCACCCCATCTGGCTGGCCACTGCCGAAACGGACATGCATCTTGCCGTCATGCGGGCATTGGAGCGACCGGGCGCACGGTACGGATTCGGAATCGAGGAGTACGACAATGGTCTGAGGCTGTGGTTTTCGTTTCCCACGCCCCTGGGCGACCCCGACCCCCCGCTCCTAGCCCCTTACACTTATTCCCTGTCCTGGGTGGAACACGCCTGGGAGCTTCTGCATCTCGCAACTGTCGGCTATACGCGCCTCACGGTCGTCCGGATTGTCGGTGATGGCGAACTCAAGGTAGTAGGAAGCATCTGGCTTGCATTGCCCGAAGAAGTGTGCACCCGTAGCAAGGAAGCCGCGATCAGAGCACTCCGCCGGCTGATCGGCGGCGAGACGCAGTCGCTGAGGCAGCGAATTGCCCTCGAAGGTCAAGATCAGGCCGCAGAGGTGGCATTCCGGAGCTGTGAGAACGCAAAAGGCGAGGACATTCATGAAGAGCTGGCCCCTGTGTCCGACGTCCCTGAGTACCGGAACTTCATGGGTGCCGCACGTGGCCTCGCGCGTGCGCGCGCTCGGTACGCCTCACGTCTGCTCGACCAGGAACCTCCACATGAGACGAGCGCGGAGTTGAAGTCTGCACTCGAAGAGCGGCAGCGGACTCTGGAACTCTTCCGGGCAGCTACGGGTCATGGGAACGGAAAAAAAACAGTTGCAAGCGGTGACCCCTACAGGCTTCCGCTGGACGAGCAGGCGGTGTTCATACACCTGATCAACCGGTATGGAAGACTTCAGCTCGCAGCGTCTCGGACGCGCGCGGGGCGCCCGTACTTCGACCTGGTTACATGCGAGGAGATCTCCCTCGGCAATCTCGCGGACATGGTGGACGAGTGGAGGCTCCACTCAGCGGATCACCCCGGATCCACCTGGCATGACCAGATGGAACGGCTCGTCACCGAGTGCGGTGGGCTGGCGCGAGCCATCGTCGAGATGACCGCGTCCTATGGATGCGATCGGTTGATGCTCAGCCCCACGGTTCCGTTGGAACTGTTGCCCATCCATGCCGCTCCACTCAGTATCGAGCGTACCCTGACATTGAGTGATGCCTTTGACCGCATCACTTATGCGCCCACAGCTCGCCTCGTGTCCGCCATTCAGAGGTCCCGGCGACATGTTGCGGGGATCGAGGTGCTGGTGGTCGCGCACGGTGGCGGCCACCTTCCCGACGTCACCTCGATCGGCGGGCCGCTCCACGAAGCCGCGCTGATCAACGACCTTCACGGCAGCGCGAAAATACTCGAGCAAGAGGCAGCGACCCCGGCTCGGGCCTTGCACGCGATGTCCAGGGCGCGAATCGTCCACGTGGCATCACATGGCCTACCGCATCCGAATCGTTGGGCCGCAGGGCTGGCGTTGCACGGCACTTCGCTGGGAGAGGCCACGCTGACGGCAAGCAGAATCCTCGCTGAGGGCGACTTCTCCAGCGTTGACCTGGTCGTCCTGAATGCGTGCCGAACAGGTGCGCACGAAGGCACTGGACGAACTGTGCAAACCCTGCGCAGCCTTGAGTCCGCGTTCCTGGCCCGCGGAGCAAAGGCAGTCATCTCCACACTGTGGGAGATCACAGATCTGCAAGGCGTCGTGTTCTCCGCCTTGCTCCACGCCCACCTCGGCGCCGGCATCGAACCCCATACCGCCTTCGCCGCCACCATTCGCTACCTTCGTGCGCATCAGTGGCGAGAGCCCTCTCAGGGAGGGCCGGGGTTGTTCGCCGGCTTGGCCATCAGCTCGGTACTTCCGGACTGGCGACGTTACATGGACCAACAGGTATTCGAGAACCCACTGTTCTGGGCTGCATTTAAGATCACTGGGACAGTGTGAGTCGCATTTTAGCTCAGGTCCCGATGGCTTGGCCAGGCGCCTCAGCCGCAACTCGTACGGGTGCCGTGCCCCGCGAGGACGAAGCCATCCGGGCGCGACCGGACTTCGCTTGGTACGCGGAAATGGGAGTTTCACTGGCTGTTGCGGACGCGAAGTAGGAAGGTGGGCAAGTCCCACGGTTACCCGGACGCCAACCTTTGCCAGATGCTGGCGTACTGCACCTCCCTGGGGCCAGAGGAGGGATATCTCGTTTTAAGCGAAGGGCAACGAACCACATGCCGCGCACTTGGTTCGCCGTTCCGGGACCGCACTGCACCAGCACGCTTTCGATCTCGGCCTGCCACCATCGGTACTCACTCCTCAGTGAGATGACAGCTCTGGCCGCGCGCATGGTTCGACCGCGACCGTGATGTGAGGAGTAGCCCTGTGCTTCGAGGAGCGGGTCCCTGTGTGCATGGTCTGTCTCGTCTTGCTCCGTCTGACCAGTCACACGGATCACCGTGACGCTCATTTGACGCTCCGCGCCACCTGACGGCCTCAGATGGAGCAAGAGAGGATCGCCTGACCTGGGTTTCCCCCTACGCATGTTGTCTGTGACGCGAATTTGGTGACCCACCACGTGGAGTGCGTGGCGATCCTCAAGCGCGTGGCGCAGGGCGCCTGACCGTGCGCCCATGGGGGGGACAACGGCTGCTGCCACCCAAGGGAACGCGTGGCTGCTCAGGTCGCCGCTGCCGCGCGGCACCGGGTAGAGCGCGTGAGCCGATGACAGGCGGGGTCTGAACGGTTCTCGTTCGGGTCGTCCCCCGGCCCGCCGCCGTGCCCGGAGCGTGGTAGGCCGGGGCGGCGTACGCTTCGCAGGGTGGGGGGCGGCGTCCCCGGGGGTGCCGGTTCGTCGGGTTTCGCGTGCGGAAGGGGCATCCCGTGGATCAGCCGGTGTCGGAACCCGCCTCGGGGGAGCCCGGACAGCAAGCGCTGTTCGAGTGGCCGGACGAGCCACCGGCGGGGGCGGTGCGCGGGGCGTTCCGGGACAGTGCGCGGGCGCGTCGGCTGCTGGACGTGCGGGAGGTCTACGCGGAGCCGGCCGCCCTCGCGTCTCCGCGGGGGCGGCAGATCATGGCCCGACTGCCGGGGGTGCGGGTGACCGAGGTGCCCAGTCACTGGCGTATCCCGGCCCTTCACGGTAACGACGGCAACATCGGCCGGTGGGTCCGGATCAAGACCGACACGCTCGTCCTGGGGGTCCGGCAGACGCTCACCACGCGTCCCAACGGCAGATCGGCCGACTGGATCGCCCCGGGGGCCTCCAACGGGTGCGCGATGGCCTGCGCCTACTGCTACGTCCCCCGCCGCAAGGGCTACGCCAACCCCATCACGCTGTACACCAACATCGAGGCGATCGTGGCCCACGTCCGGCGCCACGTCCGGGCCCAGGGGCCCAAGACGACGCCCAACCAGTGCGATCCGCGAGCCTGGGTCTACGACATCGGCGAGAACGGTGACTGCTCTGTCGACGCCCTGATCTGCGACAACACCGCGGATCTCGTCGCCGCGTTCCGGAGCATGCCGACGGCGAAGGCGTCCTTCGCGACCAAGTTCGTCAACCCCGACCTGCTCGCACTCGACCCCCGAGGGCGTACCCGGGTGCGCTTCTCCCTCATGCCGGCCGACGACGCGCGGCTGCTGGACATCCGCACCAGCCCGGTCGGCGAGCGGATCGCCGCGGCCGCCGACTTCCTCGACGCCGGCTACGAGGTCCACTTCAACCTCTCGCCCGTCGTCCTGCGCCCCGGGTGGCAGCAAGGGTGGGCCGAGCTGTTCGACCACCTCGACGACGTCCTGCCCGCCCGGGTGAAGCGCCAGGCGGCGGCCGAGGTCATCATGCTGACCCACAACCGGGCGCTCCACGAGGTCAACCTGGGCTGGCACCCTCGCGCCGAGGAGATGCTGTGGCGGCCGGACGTCCAGGAGGCCAAACGGTCGCGGAACGGCGCCCTCAACGTGCGGTACGCCCTGGAGGTCAAGCAGCAGTCGCTGACACGGTTCCGGGAGCTGCTGGCAGCCCACGCGCCCTGGCTTCGCGTCCGGTACGCCTTCTGAAGGGGAGCACGGCTGTTCAACTGCGATCGGGACGGCGTGGGGGGATGTGATTACGATCGGGCGCAGGCGTTGGGCAGGCGGGTGAGTAGTGAGGGCTCGAGATGGCTGCTGATCGAGTGATCCGGTTCGACGGGACGCGCGGGTGCGGCCGCACCGCGCCGGAGCGCGGTGGGGAACACCGGGCAGGCGTCTTCCGCCCCTGACGCGGAGAGGCGCGGAGAGACGCGGGGAGACGCGGGGAGTCCGTCGGCCGTGCGGAGTCCACCCGTGAGGTGACCTGGCCGCTGCCGGCCTCCGCACGGCAACCGACGCGGCGGTGTGCGCCACGCGGGACGGACGGGCCCGCACAGGCACCCGGGCCGGGTGCGTCCCCAAGGGGTCGGTCCTTCCCGGCGGTTCGGTCAACCGTCTTCTGTCCGCTGCGGTTCAGGCCCCCGGTTCCGTCGATTTCCTGAATGCCTCGGCTACCGATCCGCCGGTTTTTCCGGCCCGCCCGGGAGGGCGGTGTCAACAGGCCGCACGGCGGCTTGTCCATCACTTCGCGCACGGTCCGCGACGCGGCCGTCGGCGCGGAACGCACGGCAGCATCCCGCTGTGAGCGTCCTGGCGAGTGCTGCGGGTCCAGAGCAGGTGCAGGCACGGCAGAGTGAGGATGATCATGGACGACAACGGCGCCCCCAACGTGTTCCTCAGCGGCGGCTCCCGCCTGGCGATAGCCGACGAGGAGCGGCTGCGGTACGTGTCCGACCCCGGCGTGACCACGGTCAAAGTGCTGAGCGGCAATCGCTACCAGCACTTCGAGGCCAGCCCCGAGACGACCCTCGTCGACGACCGCGAACTGCGGGTCTTCGTGTGGACCCGGTGCACGTACGTGGCGGAGTGACGCCGCGCGAACGCTGAACCGCGGCACGCCTGCCCGACCTCGTTCCGGCCGAGGTCGGGCACCCGCGTGTGAGCACCTCCGCCGTTCCTGGAAAATGTCGGCGCCGCACCGATCCGTCGACCGACGGATCCACCGATGAGAAGGGAAGTCATGACTACCGAGACGCTGGAGTTCCAGGCCGAGGCGCGGCAGCTGCTGGAGTTGATGGTCCACTCGATCTACTCGAACAAGGACGTCTTCCTGCGCGAACTCATCTCCAACGCCTCTGATGCCCTGGACAAGCGGCGCCTGGCCGGGCTGAAGGACGACGGCCTCGCGACGGACGACCTGCACATCGAGATCGAGGCCGACCGCGAGGCCCGCACGCTGACCGTGCGGGACAACGGCATCGGCATGACGCGCGACGAGGTCGTGGGGCTGATCGGCACCATCGCCAGGTCCGGCACGGCCGAGACGCTGCGCCGGCTCAAGGAGAACAAGGAATCGGCCGAGCTGATCGGCCGGTTCGGGGTCGGTTTCTACTCCGTGTTCATGGTCGCCGACAAGGTCACCCTGCTCACTCGCAAGGCCGGTGAGCCGACGGGGGTGCGCTGGGAGTCGAACGGCGACGGCACGTACACGATCGAGACCGTCGAGGACGCGCCCGAGGGCACGTCGGTGTGTGTGAGCCTGCGGCCCGCCGACGAGGAGGACGCGCTCTACGACTACACCGACGAAGCGAAGATCCGCGAGATCGTCAAGCGGTACTCGGACTTCATCTCCTTCCCCGTCCGCATGGGGGAGAACACCCTCAACTCGATGAAGGCGCTCTGGGCCCGCCCGCGCTCCGAGGTGAGCGACGAGGAGTACCGGGAGTTCTACCGCCACATCACCCATGACTGGACGGATCCGCTCGACATCATCCAGATGCGGGCCGAGGGCACCTTCGAGTACGAGGCCCTGCTGTTCCTGCCGGCGCGGGCCCCGCACGACCTCTACCAGCGGGACGCCCGCCACGGCCTCCAGCTGTACGTCAAGCGCGTGTTCATCCTGGACGACAGCCGCGAGCTCCTGCCCGATCACCTCCGCTTCGTCAAGGGCGTCGTGGACGCCGCCGACCTGTCGCTGAACATCTCCCGCGAGATCCTCCAGCAGGACCGGCACATCCAGATGATCCGCCGCCGCCTGGCGAAGAAGGTCCTGGCGGCCATCAAGGACCTGATGACCAAGGACCCCGAGAAGTACCGCACCTTCTGGCGCGAGTTCGGCCCCGCCGTCAAGGAGGGCCTCCTCGACGGGACGGAGGACCACAAGGCGATTCTCGACATCGCCTCCTTCGCCTCCACCGCCGGTGAGGAGCCCACCGGACTGGCCGACTACCTCGCCCGGATGCCGGAGGGCCAGGACAAGATCTACTTCATGACCGGCGGCAGCCGCGCGCAGATCGAGAACTCCCCGCACATGGAGGCCTTCCGGGCCAAGGGGTACGAGGTCCTGCTGCTCACCGACCCGGTGGACGAGATCTGGGTCGAGGCGGTCCGCGACTACGCGGGCAAGGAGTTCCAGTCCATCGCCCGCGGCGCGGTGGACCTGCCCTCCGAGGAGGAGCCGTCCGAGGAGCGGACCGGGGCGTACGCGGCAGTGCTGAGCTGGCTCAACGAGACGCTGGACGACGTCAAGGAGGTCCGCCTGACGACCCGGCTCACCAGCTCGCCGGCGTGCCTGGTCGGTGAGGCCGACGGCCTCACGCCGGCCCTGGAGAGGATGTACAAGGCGATGGGCCAGGAGCTCCCGCCGGTCAAGCGCATCCTTGAGCTCAACCCGGAGCACCCGCTGGTCGACGCGATCAAGACCGCTCACGACCAGCGGCCCGACGACCCGGGGCTGACCGAGGCGGCCGAGCTGCTGTACGGCACCGCCCTGCTCGCCGAAGGCGGCGAACTGGCCGACCCGGCGCGCTTCGCCGCACTGCTGGCCGACCGCCTCGCCAAGACGGTCTGACCCGGCGCCCGTCGACGACGACTGCCGCGAGCACGGAGGTGCTCGCGGCAGACGTCAGCCGTATGCGGACGCGTCGCGGACGCGCCGTCGTCAGCCGGCGGAGTACGCGCCCTCGGACCGGAAGTGCTCCTTCAGGACCTCCATGACCTCCGCGCTCCGGTCACCGATGAAGAAGTGCCCGCCGGTGAACACCCGGAGGTCGAAGGAGCCGGTCGTGTGCCGCTCCCAGGCCTTGGCCTCGTCCAGCGTCGTCTTGGGATCGCTGTCACCGGTCAGCACGGTGATCGGGCAGCGCACGGTGACGCCGGGTTCGCAGCGGTAGGTCTCGGCCGCCTTGTAGTCGGCCCGGAGCGCGGGGAGCGCGGCCCGCATCATCTCCTCGTCGCCGAGCAGGGCCGACGCCGTACCGCTCAGCCGCCGCACCTCGGCCATGATCGTCGCGTCGCTGCGGTGCGCGGTCTCGTCACGGACCGTCGACGGCGCGCGCCGCCCGGAGGCGAACAGCCGCACCGGGCTGTGCCCGTCCGCCTCCAGCCGGCGCGCCACCTCGAAGGCGAGCGTCGCTCCCAGGCTGTGCCCGAGGATGGTCAGGGGCAGCTCGGGCTGGCGCCGGATGACCCCGTGCAGGCGGTCGGCGAGTATCGCCAGGTCGTCGATGGGCTGTTCCGCGCGCCGGTCCTGCCGTCCGGGGTACTGGATGGCCAGGACGTCCACATCGGGGGCGCCGGGGACGCCGGAGCGCAGTGCCGCGGCCACCGGGAGGAAGTAGGAGGCCGACCCGCCCGCGTGCGGAAGGCACACCAGCCGCGCGGCGGGGTTTCTGGCGGGATGAAAACGGCGACACCACAGTTCATCCCCGGGTGAGGGCTGGGACATGGCACTCCAGACAGTCGTCTAACCGGACCATTGAGCGGGACCCGAACCTAGCGAAATGCGGATACGGCGGCAAGGACACGATCTCCGGTGCTGCTCCGCGTTTACCCGGGGAGGACCGCCGGGCAGCGTGGTGTCATTCTGCCCGGCCCGGCCGGCACTCCTTGTCCGACTGCCCGGAGCCGGCAGTTGAACGGGGACCCGGAGGTGGTTCCGGTGATAGATATCTTTAGGAGGGCATGTGGCCACCCGCATGGTCCCCTAGGGCCCGGTTACGGTTCCGAATTCGTGGCGACATTGAGAGGTGACGTACGTGGGGCACAAATTCTCGCTGGTTCTCAGTCGGCAGATCACCGATGAGGAGACAGTAATTCTGCAAGAAGCCGGTTTCGCCGAAGCGGCCTTCGCGACCGATTCACTTCCGACCAACGCCGATGTCACCGTCACGAAGGCGGACTTCGACGACACGGTCTCGCCGTCCCTGGCCGAGGCGATCGAGGCGGCGCTGGCGGCGGTGCAGAAGGTCCCTGACCTCACGGTGCCCGGCCTCAGCGTTCCGGCCGTACCGCGGGAGACCCCGGACGGCGACGCGAACGTGCTGGTCGGCGAGGTGGTCGAGGGCTCCTCCGGCGCCGGCGAGACGCCCGCGAACGACGAGGCGCCCGAGGAGGACGGGAAGAAGGCGCCGAAGAAGAAGCGGAGCGCCAAGTAAGCGGGCGCAGCGTTGGAGGAGGCCGCCGCCAGGCGTGATCCAGCGCGGTGCGCGCCCGTGTGGCCTGCGACTCCCTGGGGGCCGGCCGCTCGGGTCGCCGCGCGCGCACGGTGCGGCTCCGGCCGCCGGGGTGGCTGTCCACGTCACCCCGGGAGGCCGGAGCCCTGCCTTTCGCCGGTGAATCGGAGGCCGGCCGGACCGGTGGGGGAGCCGTACGTTCAACCCGCGGTGGCGCGTCAGTTGAACGGTCCCGCGATCCGGTTGAACACCACGGTCAGCCAATGTTCGCTTTGTGTACTGGTGTCATACACGGAACGCTGAGGTATAAAAGAACGGCGGCATCGGAGGCACCCGTTCCGCTGGACGCGACGCGGGGGTGGGGACATACGGACTACACCTGGCCCAAGTGGGCTTTGCGTGCAGCAGTGGACATCTCGGTTCGGCGCTGTCCAAGGGTGCGCAGCAGGCTGTCAAAGAACTGGTAAAACCGACAATGCTTCTTCCGCCGCATAGGGCCGGCTGTTACTCTTGGGACAGATTCCAGGATGTGGATATCGCAATCCGGTTGATAGAGCACGGGAGTTTCGTGGAGGCTTATCAGGGTTCCCTGATGCTTTCCTGGCGTGCGACGAGAGTCGAGAGTAGCTCCTGACTTCTCCTGACTGCTGATAACTTGTCGTAGTTGCCATGGGGGTTCAGTATGGGCCGTATCGTCGACAATATCCTTTCGGCTGGAACGGCCGACTGTCGGAGAAATAGGCCGGGAATCGTCTCGGTTCCCATCGGGCAGGTCTTACCCGGTGACTCGCCCAGACTGGAGGGCGAGGACAAAGTCCACGTATTGCGGCTCGCGGCGCTGGAAGGCCCGCTGCCGCCCATACTGGTCGACCGCCGCACCATGCGCGTGATCGACGGGATCCACCGCCTGATGGCAGCCTCCGTCAAGGGGCTGGAAGCCATCGACGTCGAGTTCTTCGACGGCAGCAGCGAGGACGCCTTTCTCAAAGCGGTCGAGGCGAACGTCGAGCACGGCCTGCCGCTGACGCAGGCCGATCGCACCGCGGCGGCCCTGCGGATCCTCAAGTCGCATCCCAGCATGTCGGACCGGGCCATAGCGAAGTCCACCGGACTCGGCGCGCGGGCGGTCGCGGAGCTGCGGCGCACCTCCGACTCCGTGCCCAAGTCCGACTTCCGCATAGGACGCGACGGCAAGGTCCGCCCGCTGAACGGCGCTCAGGGCCGGCTGCGGGTGGCGGAGTTCATCAGGGAGAACCCCGAAGCGTCCCTGCGCCAGGTGGCCCGGACGGCCGGGGTGTCACCCGCGACGGCGCTCGACGTGCGCCGACGGCTGGAACGCGGCGAAGACCCCGTCCCGAGCCAGGGAAGCCCCGCCGGCACCGACCCGAACACCTCCAGACATCCCCTCCCCGAACAGACCCCGGCCGTTCTCGAAGCCCCGTGCACGGCCACGCTCGAAAAGCTCATGCGCGATCCCTCCCTGCGCCAGAGCGAGCTGGGGCGACAACTGCTGCGCATGTTCCGAGAGAACGTGCTGGGCGCGAAGGACATGACGGACATCGTCGCCTCGGTGCCCTCGCACTGCATCGAACTGCTCGTCCAGCTCTCTCGCCACAACTCCCAGATCTGGGAGGACTTCGCGCAGGAGCTGAACCGGCGGGCGCGCGTGGTGAACCCCGAGTAGGCCGCCCGGACCGGGCGAGGGCGACGCCAAGGGCGCGCGTGCGGGCGCGGGGCCGGCCCGCGATGACGAAGTCCCGGTTGCGGGGGACGTGGCAGCGTCCCCCGCAACCGGGACCGTCGCTTTTCGGCCGCACCCGGCACACTGACGAGTGCCGCCCCGCTCGACGCGCTCGACGAGCGCACGGCCGGCCGCGCGACCGGCTCCCGGACGACATCGTGGCCGGCTCCTGGACGACGTCGTGGCCGGCCGTCCGGTGCCGGACCCGTGGCCGCTGGGGCGTGCCCGGGCCGGTGGCCGCCGTGACGTGGCAGGCACGGGGCGCCGCGACCGGACGGCGCGGCGCCCGGCGCCCTCACGCGCCGGCGGCCACGACACACTCGACGACGCTCAGATCCGCCGGGGCAGGCATGATCGACACGATGTCGAGACCCGCCTCCGCCGTCTCCCGGCGCAGGTCGGCCTCGCTGCGCTCACGGGTGTTCGTCTCGCCGACCACCATCTTGATCACGGAGCGGAACGCGGCCCCGGAGTCGTGCTCGACCAAGGGGTCCACGACCAGCAACCGCGGCTTGCGGTCCGGGCCGGCGCCGGCGCTCATCGCCTTGCGGATGTTGCCGAGGATCCGGACGCAGCTCTCCGAACTCCAGTCGTGCAGCACGTTCTTGATGATGTAAAGGTCACCGCCTGCCGGAACCTCCCGGAGGATGTCCGAGGGGCGGTAGCGCAGCCGCCGGACGAGGTCCTCGTCGCCCGACGCGCGCAGCTCCGCCTCCGCCCGCGTACAGGTGTCCTCGCGGTCCACGCAGATGCCGCGGAGATGGGGGTGCGCCGACAGGATGGCCTTGAGGAGCGCCCCGTTGCCCCCGCCGACGTCCACCACCGTGCGCACGCCCTCGAACGAGATGTGCCGCGCCGCCAGGACGCCGATGGGCCGGGACCAGTCCTGCATCGCGAGGTCGAAGATCCGCGCGGTCTCGGGGTCCTTGTCCAGGTACTCGTACAGCGAGACGCCGAACGCGTGCGGCATGACCGAGGTGCCGGTCCGCACCGCCTGCGTGAGCCCGCCACTGGCCGCCTGGGTGTACAGGCCGCAGAGCAGTGAGGCCAGGTGCCGGATCGACTCGGGGTGATCACTCCTGAGCTGCTCGGAGAGCGGCGAGTTGGTGTACCGGCCCTCCTCGTCCCGTGCGAAGACGCCCAGCGCCGTCACGGCCTTCATCAGGGCTTCCAGGGCGTCGGGATCGGCGTCGACCTTCTTGGCCAGCTCGCCCCCCGTCGCCGGCCCGTCCGCGAGAGCGTCCGCGACACCGAGACGGGCCGCGGCGCCGATCGTCGCGGAGGTGAAGCCGCCCATGACAAGACCCAACAACGAGGTTTCCATCGCCCTTTTTTCTCCCTTGGCCGGATGGCGTGATTCGGATGACAGATTCGTTTCTCAGCCGTCGCCCGCACCCGTTCCGAGATGTCCTGCCCGCGATGGGGCGGGCGGCAAGGGACGGTAAGGTGTGGCTTGGGCGCAACACGCTAGACGAGGCGCGAAGTCGGCGTCGTCGTTCAACCTCCCGAAGCGTTCGAGCGGCGAGCCGGGATCCGTTCAAACGCCAGGGGGCGTTCAGTTGAACGTTTTCGGTATGCGCGGGTAGCGGTGACATAGACCGTCCGCCCCTCCCCGTAATCCACCGCGTGTGATGCCTCCGATGAACGGCCGGCCACGGACTCCGTCTTACGCACCCCGATATCCGCGTGAAATGCGGGAGTTGGCCGGATTCGCCTTGCGGTTCCCCCGGTGGAAGTCGAGACTGGGTCCATGACCGATGAGAACCCGTCGAGCGGCGACAGCGCCGAGGACGTGCCCCCAGGAGACATGAAGGCCTCGCACGCGGACCGCGACCAGGTCGTGGAGATCCTTCGCGACGCCGCGGGTGACGGCATGCTGACCCTTGAGGAACTCGAGGAGCGGGTGGAGGCCGCGATGGCCGCGCGCACCCTCGCCGACCTGGCCGCGCTCACCCGCGACCTGCCGGTTTCCCCCGCCCCCAGCGACCCGGGCACGCGGTCCGCGGAGACGGTGGAGATCAACCAGCGGTTCGGCACGCTGCACCGCTCCGGCTCCTGGCAGGTGCCGCCCCGGCTGGCGATCCGGATGCACGGAGGGGACGTCAAGCTCGACTTCACCGAGGCGGTGATCAGCCACGACACCCTCGACCTCGACGTCTACGTCAGCGTCGGCGGAAACCTCATCCTGGTGGTCAAGCCCGGCATCGAGGTGGCGACCGACGGCCTCGAAGTGCGCGTCGGCGAGGTGAAGAACCGTACGACCGGCTCCGACGCCGAGGTCCCCGTGACGTTCCGGGTGAACGTGACCGGCCGGATCCGGGGCGGAGACGTGGTGATCAGGTACCCGCGGCGGACCCTCGGGCAGTGGATGCGCGGCGAGACCGCGATCTGAACACCCGCACGGCGTAAGTGACGCGGTGGCCCGCTCGACAGAGCCGGCCACCGCGTCGTCGTCCGCGGCCGAACGTTCCCCGGTCCGAATACGCGGGCGCTGCACACCCCGCTCCATAGCGGCGGGTGGCGTACACACCGATCCCTGTACGCGCGCCGCGCACACGAACGGCATAGGGGCGCCGGCCGCACCGGGCCGCGGATTCCCGGGCCGCCGCGCGGGTTCCGGGCGTTCAACCCTTATGCGTGGTTCGACTGTTCAACTGCTACGTTGCGTGCGTTCTGCGGCCGCGGATACGTTCCAGTTGCCGGTGAGCCGGACCCCAAGGTCCGGATAAGAAACTTCTTCGCTCGACCGGCGTCTTCCTCGAACTATTGAGAATGTGACTGGCGGCAAGCGCGAGGTGGCAGGTTGCAGGGATAGGTTGTCGCCGGCTCTCGGGTCAGGAGACGAACAGTGGCGACGAGGTTCCCCTGTCACAGGCCGCGGGCGCCGCTTCCATCCCTGTCGCAGTAAAACGCGCCGAATCTCCGTGGTGATTACGGGCGTTCATCCTCCGCTGTGCCCGAGTGGCATTCCGCGAAAAGTCCCGCGGTAACCCCGCAGCGCGGCAGATGTGCATATCCTCGGCAAGCAGGGATGGCGGAAGTAAATGGCCAACGAAGACAAGCTCCGCGATTACCTCAAGCTCGTGACGGCCAATCTGCGCCAGGTCCGCCGTCGACTGGCTGAGGTCGAGGAACGGAGCCAGGAGCCGATCGCGATCGTCGGCATGGGCTGCCGGTTCCCCGGCGGGGCCGAGGGCCCCGAGGAGCTGTGGCGCCTGCTGGCCGAGGGCACCGACGCGATCGGCGCGTTCCCGCAGGACCGGGGCTGGGACCTCGAAAACCTCTACGACCCGGACCCGGACCACCCCGGAACGTCGTACGCGCGCCACGGCGGTTTCGTCTACGACGTCGCCGAATTCGACGCGGGATTCTTCGGGATCAGCCCGCGCGAGGCCCTCATGATGGACCCCCAGCAGCGACTGCTGCTGGAGGTGGCCTGGGAGGCACTCGAAAAGGCGGGCCTCGACGCCGCATCCCTGCGCGGCAGCCGGACCGGTGTGTTCACCGGCTCCTACAGCTCGGGCTACGGCATGGGTCCCCTGCCGGAGGCCGCGGGATCCGAGGGCCACCTCGTCACCGGCATCGCGACCAGCGTCCTGTCCGGACGCCTGGCGTTCACCTTCGGCCTGGAGGGCCCGGCGGTGACGGTGGACACGGCGTGCTCGTCGTCGCTGGTGGCCCTCCACATGGCCGTCCAGTCGCTGCGCTCCGAGGAGTGCTCGCTGGCGCTGGTCGGCGGCGTCACCGTCGTCGCCACCCCCGGCGTGTTCGTGGGGTTCTCCCGGCAGCGGGGCATGTCGGTGGACGGGCGGTGCAGGTCCTTCAGCGCGGCGGCGGACGGCTCCGGCTGGGGCGAGGGCGCCGGCGTCCTCGTGGTGGAACGGCTGTCGGACGCGCGCCGCAACGGGCACCAGGTGCTCGCGGTCGTACGCGGCTCCGCGGTGAACCAGGACGGCGCGTCGAACGGTCTGACCGCCCCCAACGGCCCGTCGCAGCAGCGGGTGATCCGCGCGGCGCTGGCCAGCGCCCGGGTGTCGCCCGCCGAGGTGGACGTGGTGGAAGCCCACGGTTCCGCGACCACCCTCGGCGACCCGATCGAGGCCGAGGCACTGCTCGCCACGTACGGCCAGGAGCGCGCCGGCCGGCCGCCGCTGTGGCTGGGCTCGGTGAAATCCAACATCGGTCACACGCAGGCGGCGGCCGGCATCGCGGGCGTCATCAAGATGGTGCTCGCCCTGCGGCACGAACAGCTGCCGCGGACACTGCACGTCGAGGAGCCGACTCCGCACGTCGACTGGGCGGCGGGAGACGTGAAGCTGCTGTCCGAGCCCGTACCGTGGCCCGCCGGCGAGCGGGTGCGCCGTGCCGGTGTGTCCTCGTTCGGGATGAGCGGCACCAACGTCCACGTCATCCTGGAGGAAGCTTCCGGCGGGGCGGACGAGTCGGGGCCTGCGGAAGGAGACCCCGACGGTGCCGGTGAGCTCGTAGCCGCGACCGCTCCGGCGGTGGTCGAGGCCGGTGGCGTCAGTGTGTGGCCGGTGTCGGGCCGTACGTCGGCGGGTCTGACGGCGCAGGCGGAGCGGTTGCGTGAGTGGGTTAAGGCGCGGCCGGAGTTGGCGCCGGTGGATGTGGCGTGGTCGCTGGCGGCGACGCGGTCGGCGTTCGAGCAGCGGGCGGTCGTCGTCGGTGGCGACCGGGCGGAGTTGCTGGCGGGGCTGGAGGGTCTGGCTTCGGGTGCTCCGGGTGGGTCGGTTGTCGCGGGTGTGGCCCGGTCCGGTGGGCGGACGGTGTTTGTGTTCGCGGGGCAGGGGTCGCAGTGGGTGGGCAT
>NZ_JBPQTX010000064.1:0-27760 GCF_051386555.1 Streptomyces sp. URMC 126 | reverse complement strand
CCGCCCCCCCTCCCGGCCCCTCCGTTCTCGGCCCCTCCGGGCCCCCACGCCCGGAGCCCAGGCCGTCCCCACACCCCCGCTCCTCGACGGAGTCCTCTTGTCCACTGGCACCGACCCCAGACCGTCCGCCGCCGCCGGCTCCCCGGCGAGCGGCGGCGTCCATCACTCCTCACGCGCCGCGATCGCCCCCCGCCACCTGCGCCGCGACCGCTGGTGGCTGCCGCCCGCGGCCACGGCGGCCGGGCTGCTGGCGTTCGTCGTCTACTCCACCTGGCGGGCGTTCGCCGACGAGCGCTACTACGCCGCGCCGTACGTCTCGCCGTTCTACTCGCCCTGCCTCGCCGAGCGCTGCGTCCCGATGAAGGACGGCGCCGACTGGGAGCTCTTCGGATCCTGGTGGGCCCTGTCGCCCGCGCTGCTGATCCTGATCTTCCCGCTGGGCTTCCGGCTGACCTGCTACTACTACCGCAAGGCGTACTACCGCGGGTTCTGGGCCTCTCCCCCGGCCTGCGCGGTCGCCGAGCCGCACGCGAAGTACACCGGGGAGACCCGCTTCCCGCTGATCCTCCAGAACGTCCACCGGTACTTCTTCTACTTCGCGGTGATCGTCGCGGGCATCCTCACCTACGACGCCGTCCTCGCCTTCCGCGACGAGCGCGGCGCGTGGGGCCACATGGGCCTCGGCACCCTGGTCATGGTCGCCAACATCGCCCTGATCTGGGCGTACACGCTCTCCTGTCACTCGTGCCGGCACATCGTCGGCGGGCGTCTGCGCACCTTCTCCAAGCACCCCGTGCGCTACCGCATGTGGGGCGTGGTGAGCCGGCTGAACGCCCGTCACATGCCGCTCGCCTGGGCGTCCCTGGCCAGCGTCGCGCTGGCCGACCTGTACGTGTACCTGGTCGCCGGCGGTGTGTTCGACGATCCGCGCTTCTTCTAGGAGAGACCTACTGATGACTCGGGTGGACCGGCAGTCGTGGGACGTGGTCGTGGTGGGCGCCGGGGGCGCCGGGCTGCGTGCCGCGATCGAGGCCCGTGAGCAGGGACTGCGCTGCGCGGTGATCTGCAAATCACTGTTCGGCAAAGCGCACACGGTGATGGCCGAGGGCGGCATCGCCGCCTGCATGGGCAATGTCAACGCGAACGACAACTGGCAGGTGCACTTCCGCGACACGCTGCGCGGGGGCAAGTTCCTCAACGACTGGCGGATGGCCGAGCTGCTCGCGCAGGAGGCCCCGGACCGGGTGTGGGAGCTGGAGACCTGGGGGGCGGTCTTCGACCGGACGCCGGACGGGCGGATCTCCCAGCGGAACTTCGGCGGGCACGAGTACCCGCGGCTGGCGCACGTGGGCGACCGGACGGGCCTGGAGCTGATCCGCACGCTCCAGCAGAAGGTCGTCTCCCTTCAGCAGGAGGACTTCCGGCGGCACGGCGATTACGAGGCCGGGCTGAAGGTGTTCCAGGAGTGCACGGTGACCCGGGTGCTCCGCGACCGCGGCCGGGTGTCCGGCGTCTTCGGCTACGAGCGCGAGTCCGGCCGGTTCCTGGTCCTGGAGGCACCGGCCGTGGTGCTGGCCACCGGCGGGATCGGCAAGTCCTTCAAGGTGACGTCCAACTCCTGGGAGTACACCGGCGACGGGCACGCCCTGGCGCTGCTGGCCGGGGCCCGGCTGGTGAACATGGAGTTCGTCCAGTTCCATCCGACCGGCATGGTCTGGCCGCCGTCCGTGAAGGGCATCCTCGTCACCGAGTCGGTGCGCGGCGACGGCGGGGTGCTGCGGAACAGCGACGGCAAGCGGTTCATGTTCGACTACGTCCCGGACGTCTTCAAGGAGAAGTACGCGGAGACGGAGGACGAGGCCGACGGCTGGTACACCGACCCCGAGCACCACCGCAGGCCGCCGGAGCTGCTGCCGCGCGACGAGGTGGCGCGCGCGATCAACTCCGAGGTGAAGGCGGGCCGGGGCTCACCGCACGGCGGGGTGTTCCTGGACGTCTCGACGCGGATGCCGGCCGAGGTGATCCGCCGCAAACTGCCGTCCATGCACCACCAGTTCAAGGAGCTGGCGGACGTGGACATCACCGCGGAGCCCATGGAGGTCGGCCCCACCTGCCACTACGTGATGGGTGGCGTCGAGGTCGACCCGGACACGGCGGCGGCGGTCGGGGTGCCCGGCCTGTTCGCGGCCGGCGAGGTGGCGGGCGGGCTGCACGGCTCCAACCGGCTCGGCGGCAACTCCCTCTCCGACCTGCTGGTGTTCGGGCGGCGCGCCGGGCTGTACGCGGCCCGGTACGCGGCGGAGCTGGACGCGGCGCAGCGACCGGCGGTCTCCGACGCGGACGTGGCCTCGGCGGAGGCGGAGGCGCTGCGGCCGTTCGGCGCCGAGGAGAGCACCGGCGGGGCCGCCGAGAACCCGTACGCCCTGCACCAGGAGCTCCAGCAGGCGATGAACGACCTGGTGGGGATCATCCGGAAGGCGCCCGAGATGGAGGAGGCGCTGCGCCGGCTGTCCGGGCTGCGGGCCCGCGCCCGGCGGGCCGGGGTCGAGGGGCACCGGCAGTTCAACCCGGGCTGGCACCTGGCGCTGGACCTGCGGAACATGCTGCTGGTCAGCGAGTGCGTGGCGCGGGCGGCGCTGGAGCGGACCGAGAGCCGCGGCGGGCACACCCGCGACGACCACCCGGGCATGGACCGGCGCTGGCGGAAAGCGCGCCTGGTCTGCCGGCTGGCCGACGACAGCACCGAGCCGGCCGCCGAGGACCCGGCGCTGGGCCGCATCCGGCTGGAGCGGCAGGAGCCGCCGGCGATGCGCCCCGACCTGCTGGAGCTGTTCGAGAAGGACGAACTGAAGAAGTACCTGACGGACGAGGAGCTCACCCGATGAGTTATCAGGCCCGCTTCAAAGTGTGGCGGGGCGACGCCGGCGGCGGGGGCCTCACCGACTACGAGGTCGCCGTCAACGAGGGTGAGGTCGTCCTCGACATCATCCACCGGCTCCAGGCCACCGCCGCGCCGGACCTCGCCGTCCGCTGGAACTGCAAGGCGGGCAAGTGCGGTTCGTGCAGCGCGGAGATCAACGGCCGGCCGCGGCTGATGTGCATGACGCGGATGTCGGTGTTCGACCCGGAGGAGACCGTCACGGTGACGCCGATGCGGGCCTTCCCGGTCGTCCGCGACCTGGTGACGGACGTGTCGTACAACTACGCGAAGGCGCGGGACGTGGCGTCGTTCGCCCCGCCGCCGGAGCTGAAGCCCGGCGAGTACCGGATGCGGCAGCAGGACGTGGACCGGCTTCAGGAGTTCCGCAAGTGCATCGAGTGCTTCCTGTGCCAGAACACCTGCCATGTGGTGCGTGACCACGAGGAGAACAAGCCGGCGTTCGCCGGGCCGCGCTTCCTGATGCGCGTCGCCGAGCTGGACATGCACCCGCTGGACGCCGCCGCCGAGGCGGGCATCGACCGCAAGGCAGCGGCCCGGGAGGACCACGGGCTCGGCTACTGCAACATCACCAAGTGCTGCACGGAGGTCTGCCCTGAACACATCAAAATCACGGACAACGCGCTGATCCCGCTGAAGGAGCGGGTGGTCGACCGCTCCTACGACCCGCTGGTGTGGCTGGGCAACAAGATCCGCCGCCGGGGCTCCCAGCACGGAGCGTAATACCACACACCGTCCCGGTAGCGGCTCCGGCAAACCGGTCATACCCTCCGAAGTGTGACGCGGCTTTTGAGGCGGTACGGGCCCGGGGCGCCGGGCCCGGCCATCGCCGGCGCCTTGTTCGCGCTGTGCGTCCTCCTCCTCCCGGCGCCGTCCGTCGCCCGTGCCGAAACGCCGCTCGACCTGGACGCCACCGGGCACATCACCGACACGGTCGGCGCGCTCGGCCGCCGCCGGCCCCAGGTCGAGGCCGCCCTCGCCCGGCTGGCGGGCCGGCACGTCCGGCTCTACGTCACCTACGTGCACGACTTCTCCGGCCGCACCGGCCGCGAGTGGGCCGACGCCACCGCCGACCGCAACGGCCTGGGCCCCCAGGACGTCCTGCTCGCCGTCGCCACCTCCCCCCGGCAGTTCGCCGTCTCCGCCGCCCAGGACTCCGGCTTCCGCGCCGACCAGCTCCGGCAGGTCGCCACCGTCGCCATCGCCCCCGCCCTGAAGGCACACGACTGGGCCGGGGCGGCGATCGGCGCCGCCGACGGCTACCGGTCCGTCCTGGCCGGGCAGGCCGTCCGGCCGCCCGTCATCGTCCCCGGCCCCAGCGACCCGGGGAGCAGCGGGCTGCTCCCGGGCGACCGGCGGTTCTGGGTGCCGGTCGCGGCCGGGGCGCTGCTCTGCCTGGCCGGGCTGCTGCTGCGCCGCCACCGGCGCCGCCGGGCCCGCCGGCGGGTCACCGTCGTCCCGTTCCGCGCGCCCGTCACCGTCTCCGCCTCCACCGAGCCGGGCCTCGCCCGGATGGCCCAGCCGCTCACCCCGCTGCCCGACCTGGAGACGGAGGCGTCCCTCAACCTCGTCGCGACCGACGACGCGGTCCGCACCAGCGCGGAGGAGCTGACCTTCGCACTCGCCCAGCTCGGCGAGGCGGCCACGCTGCCGTTCGCCGAGGCCGTCGGCTACGCGCGGGGCGAGCTCGCGGCCGCCTTCCGGCTCCGGCAGCGGCTCGACGATGCGCCCCTCCACGACGACGACTTCCGCCGGCACGCCCTCGACGAGATCTGCTCCCGCTGCACCAGCGCCAACCGGCGGCTGGACGCCGAGGCGGCGGCCTTCGACCGGCTGCGCGGACTGCGGGCCAACGCGGCGGCCGTCCTCGGCCGCGCGGAGGCCGTCGCCCGGGAGCTGGAACCGCGCATCGACGCCGCCGAGAACACCCTGTTCGCCCTCCGCCACCGGTGCGCCGAGGAGGCGCTCGCCCCCGTCTGGCGGTACCCGGCCGAGGCCCGCGACCGGCTCGCCTTCGCGGGCGCCGCCCTGGAGGACGCCCACACGGCCCTCGCCGAGGACGACCGCGACCGGGCCGCCGTCTCCGTACGCGCCGCCGAGGCCGCCCTCTCCCAGGCCCGCACCCTGACCACCGCCGCGCTCCGGCACGCCTGCGAACTCAACGGCGCGGCCCGGCGGCTGGCCGCCGCCCTGGCGGACGCGGAGGCCGCCGCCGCGGCCTCGGGCCGCCGGGAGGGCGCCGCCGTCGAACTGCTCACCGCCGCCCGCCGGGAGGCCGCCTGCCGGCGGATCGACCCGCGGGCCGTCCTCCGCCGCATCGACGAGGCCGCCGCCGCCCTCGACGACGACCTGCCCCCCGACGACCCCGGCCGCGCCGCCCGCACCCGTACCCGCACGGCCCGCACCCTGCTCGCCGCCCGCGCCCGGGTGGTCGGCGCCCGCGACTTCATCGCCACCCACCGGGGCGCGGTCGGCGCCCGCGCCCGCACCCGCCTCGCCGAGGCCGAACGCCACCTGGACCTGGCCCGCCGCGACCCCGCCGAGGCCCCCCGCGCGGAAACGCTCGCCCTCCAGGCACGGGCCGCCGCCGAACGGGACGTGGGCGTGTACGGCATCGCCCACTCCGCCCCGGACGCGGCACGGCCGGCGCGGGCGCTGGGAGGCGCGCTGCTCGGCGGCATCGTCCTGGCGGGCCTGCTCCCGGCGACATTCGGCGGCGGCGCGACACGGGGACGCCTGGCGGCGCCGGAGCGGTGAGGGGTGCCCCGGACGGGCTGGAGTGCGCGCCCAAGGCGGCACCATCCAGCCCGTCCGGCGTTTGAGGACGAGCGGCGGAGCCGCGATCAGGGGGTCTGGGGCGCAGCCCCGGGAAACGGCGAAAGGGCGGGACCGGGGCAACTCCCCCCGAGCCTCAATAGAGGCTCATGAGAGCCTCAACCGCATCAGGCGCCCCCGCCTCCCCATCCGGCAAAGCAAGCTCAAACCACACCGTCTTCCCCTGCGGAGGAATCCGCCGACTACCCCAAGCAGCGCTGAGCAATCCGACAAGCTGCAGGCCCCGCCCGCCTTCATCCGTGTCCCGGGCCCGCCGACGCCGAGGCTGCACCGACCCCGCGTCCCACACCTCGCACACCAACGTCCGATCGAGCAGCAGCCGCAGCCGGATGTCCCCCTCCCCATACCGCAGCGCATTGGTGACCAGCTCACTCACCAACAGCTCGGTGGTGTCGACCAGGCTCTCCAGCCCCCACTGCGGCAGCATCTCCCGCGCCAGCTCCCGCGCCCGGGCGACGGACCGCGGCTCGGGCGGCAGCGTCCAGTCGCCGACGTGCCCGGGCGGCAGCCCCCGCAACCGGGCCATCAGCAGGGCGATGTCGTCCTCGCCATGGTGGGTGTCCAGGGCGGACAGGACGTGGTCGCAGACGTCCTCCAGCGGCCGGGCCGGATCGGTGAGGGCGTCCCGGAACGCCTGGAGCCCCTCGTCCAGCGGATGGTCGCGGGACTCGACCAGACCGTCCGTGTACAACGCGAGCAGCGCCCCGTCGGGCAGTTCGAGAACGGTCTCCTCGAACAGCTCACCGCCCACCCCGAGCGGCATCCCCGGCTGCACCTCCAGCAGCCGCGCCGGCTTGCCCTCCTCGACCAGAACGGGCGGCAGATGCCCGGCGTTGGCGACCGTACAGCGCCGGGTGACCGGGTCGTACACCGCGTAGACGCACGTCGCCAGGTAGACCTCGGACAGGTCCGCGGGGCGCACGCTCCCCCGCACCCCGCGCGAGGCGGACTGTTTGCCGCCGGGGCGGCCGAGGCCGTGGGCGATCTCGTCGAGCGCGGACAGCACCTCGGCCGGCTCCATGTCCAGCATGGCGAGGGTCCGTACGGCCGTGCGGAGTTCGCCCATGGCGACGGCGGCCCGCAGACCGCGGCCCATCACGTCGCCGACGACCAGGGCCGTCCGGTGACCGGGCAGCTCGATGACGTCGAACCAGTCGCCGCCCACCTCGGTGGCGGCGTTGCCGGGCAGATAGCGGCAGGCGATCTCCAGCCCGGCGGCCTCCGGGTCGACGGGGGGCAGCAGGCTGCGCTGGAGGATGAGAGCCCGCTCGTGCTCACGCCGGTACAGCCGGGCGTTGTCGATGCAGACCGCCGCCCGCGAGGCCAGCTCGACAGCGACGGCCGTCTCCCGCTCGCCGAAGGGCTCGCTGCCTTTGGTGCGGGTGAACTGCACCAGCCCCATCACCGTGTCCCGGGCGACCATCGGCACGGCCAGCGTGCACTGCGCCGACATCCCCGGCTCGGGCGCGTCCCCGCCCTCCCTGCCGCCGCCCGGGACCGCCTGCACCTGGGCGGTGCGCAGCGCCCCGGCGCACGGTGAGTGGAACGGATACCGGTGCACCTCGCCGACCTGGATCGCCTTCTCGTCGGTCTCGTCGGAGGTCACCGGCGCGCCCGACACGGCGCTGGCGAAGGCGACGCGGCGGAGCTCGGCGCTGCCGTCGGCCAGGCCGGGCGGCGCCTCGTCGCCGGCCAGCAGCCCCTGGTAGAGGTCGACGGAGGCGAGGTCGCAGAACTGCGGCACGGCCACGTCCAGCAGCTCGCGCGCGGTGGTCTCCAGGTCCAGCGAGGTGCCGATGCGGGCGCTCGCCTCGTTGAGCAGCGCCAGGTTGCGCCGGACGCCGGCGGCCTCGCGTTCGGCCCGGCGGCGGCCGGTGACGTCGGTGGCGATGGCGGCCACGCCGATGGGCCGCCCGCTGCCGCCGTGCAGCCGGTAGAGCGAGACCGACCAGCGGCGGCGTTCGGCCTTGCCGGGCACGGGTCCCATGAGCTGGAGATCGGCCACCGGCCGGCCCGTGTCGAGGACCTGGCGGAGGGCGAGCGTCAGCCGTTCGGCCTCGGTGCGGGGCAGGAACTCGTGCGGCCTTCGCCCCCGGTGCCAGGCCACGGGACGGCCCAGGGCCTGGGCGAAGCTCTCGTTGACGCGGAGCAGCCGCAGGTCCGTCCCGAAGAAGAAGAATCCCAGGGGAGATTGGCCGAAAACGGCTTCGGACGCCGCGATGTCGGTCTCTATTCCCTGGAGCGCCCGGACGTCGACGGCCACGCAGAGGGCGGCGCGTTCGCCGCGCTCGTTCCGGCTGGGCATCACGTAGATCTCGGCCAGGCCCTGCTGTCGCCCGTCGCGCTGGTACGGGACCAGGCCGGTCCGGGCGCGGCCGTCGAAGCCGTCGCCGGGCGGCAGGTCCCCCGGAAGCCCCGGGTCTCCCGGGTCCCCCGAAAAGAGGACCCCTTGCTGCGCGGCGGAGAACACGTCCTGGGGATCCCGGCCGACCGCCTGCCCCGGAGTTATTCCAAAGAGCTCGGCGGCCCGCTCGCTCCACTGCTCGATCCGGCCGTCGGGCCCCAGCGAGAACGACGCCACGCGAATGTAGTCGTAGAGGGATCCGGGCGGGCTGTTCTGCCACATCGAGGTGGTGTCCTTACCCTCTGGGCTGCCCGCCTCAGCGCCCGCTGGCTTTTCGCTCACGTGCCCGTCCCCTCCGGCTCATGTGCTCGCACCGGCATCAGAAGGCCGAGTATCCAGCACGAGAGGCCCTCGGAACACGGACTTCACGATCACAGCACGGTCTCGACCCGCAATGGGTCTTCCCCGGGTTCCTAACCTGGCAAGCTCAGTTCGAACCACACGGTCTTGCCGTTGTCACCCCGGCGGGTACCCCAACGACGGGACGCCAGTGCGACGAGTTGCAGTCCGCGGCCGCCCTCGTCGTCGGCTTCGGCCACGCGTTCGCGGGGCGGATCGGGCAGCGGATCGGAGACCTCGACCTGGAGCACCCGGCCGGCGCGGGAGTACATCCGGACGCCGATGGGGCCGGTGGCGTGCCGCAGGGAGTTGGTGACGAGCTCGCTCACGAGGAGGACGGTGACGTCGCTGACGTCGGCCAGGCCCCAGGAGAGCAGCGTGTCGCGGACGAGCGTACGGGCGGTGCGCACCGCGCCGGCCTCGGCGGGGAAGCTCCATTCGGCGAATCCCGGCGTCGATGCCAGTGCGCTGTCGCTCACGCCGACCACTTCCCAGACGCTGACGCGACCCAGCCGGAATGCCCGGCTTGGGGCTAATAATCAGCACATACCCGGTATGGGGACCGGTGTATCGCTCGCGCCCACAGTCGGGCTACGGCGGATGGGGGAAGGCGGCGCACCGGCGGAAGACACGGCGCACCGGACGGGGAGTGACGCACCGGCGGGGCGCCATGCCGACGGGGCGGCGCACCGCGGGGCGGGCGCACCGGACCGCGCCGGACGCGCCGAGCCCCGTTACGGACGCGGGTGGCCCCCCGGTCAGGGGGCCACCCGTACGCGTTCGACTATGTAGAGCTGCCGGCGACCCCGCCTGCCGGGGGCCGCCTCCAGGTTCTCGTCCAGGCGGTCGGCCACGCGCTCGGCCTCGGTCCTGGTGGCGTACCGCCCGACGCGGTAGCGATTGCCGTTGTCGTCCTGGCGGATCACCAGCCAGGGCAGGACCGGTTCGCTCTCACTCATCGCCCCTGCCCTTCCGCCGTCGCACCCTTCGGGAAGAAACCGCAGTCCGCATATGCCCGAGCGTACGCCCGACCTTTACTCAGCGGATACGTGTTTTCACGAAGAGGTGCGCATTCGGCCACGCGTACGTGGCCGGGGCGCGTGCGGGGGGTACGGCGCGAGGGCGGGAGGTGCGGCGCGAGGGCGGGGCTTACGCCTTGGCCGACCGCTCGACCAGGTCCTCGGGCTCGAGCATCGCCTCGTCGGCCTCGATCTCCGCGATCTCCTTCTCGGCGGCGACCAGCGTGGGGTTGCGCCAGGCGCTCCGCACGCCCCACATGTAGAAGGCCAGGCCGATCAGGGCGACGACCACCAGGTCCCAGCCCTCGCCGAGGTAGCCCTTGCCGCCGTAGTCCTTGCCGCCGGCCCACGAGACGAAGGCCATGACCAGCAGGTACGCCACCATCCAGGCGCCGGCCTTCAGGTGCGGCTTGAGCTCGTCCCACGGCTTGCGCAGCTCGTACCAGGCCCAGATCGGCAGACCGACCGCCATGATCAGGATGACCTTGCCGGTGAGCGGCCACTTGCCCCAGTAGAGGACGAGCGAGCCGAAGATCATCGCGATGGGCGCGATGACGGGCATGGCGCGCAGCTTCACCGGGCGGGTGATGCCCGGGGCGATGCGGCGCAGCGACATCACGGCGACGGGGCCGGTGATGTAGGAGATGACGGTCGCGATGGAGACGATCTCGGCCAGCGAGCCCCAGCCGCGGAAGACGGCGAGGAAGAGGAAGGCGATGACCAGGTTGAGCAGCAGGGCCGGACGCGGGACGCCGGTCTTCGGGTCGACCTTGCCGAAGACGGCCGGCAGGTGGCCGTTCTCCTGGACGCCGTGGATCATGCGCGAGGTGGTCGCGGCGTAGATCATGCCGGTGCCGGAGGGGGAGATGAAGGCGTCCGCGTAGAGGACGATCGCCAGCCAGTTCAGGCCCCAGGCGATGGCCAGGTCGGCCAGCGGGGACTTGTAGGTGAGGGCGTCCCAGCCGCCGCCGAGGTCACCGGCGGGGACGGCCATCAGGAAGGCGACCTGCAGCGCGATGTAGATGACCAGCGCGATCAGGATCGAGCCGATGACGGCCTTCGGCAGCGACTTGCCCGGGTTGCGGGCCTCACCGGCCATGTTCAGCGGGGACTGGAAGCCGTTGTAGGCCCAGACGATGCCGGACGTGGCGACGGCGGTGAAGACCGCGCTCCAGCCGTTGGGCGTGAAGCCGCCCGCGACCTTGATGTTGTGCGTGTCGAAGTGCGACCACATCAGGGCGCCGGCGGTCAGGACCGGAACGACGACCTTGAAGACGGTGATCGCGTTGTTGGTCTTCGCGAACAGGGTGATCGCGAACCAGTTGAGGAAGAAGTAGAAGATCAGCAGCACGCTGGCGAGGGCGACACCGCTGCCGGTGAGCTCCTTGCCGTCGTACAGCTCCTTGGCCCAGGACCACTTCCAGGAGCTCATGTACTGGACGGAGGCGGTCGCCTCGCCGGGGATGACGGAGACGATCGCGATCCAGTTGGCCCAGGCGGCGAGGTAGCCGGCGAGCGAGCCGTGCGAGTACTGGCCGTAGCGGACCATGCCGCCGGCCTTGGGGAACATCGCACCCAGCTCGCTGTAGGTCAGCGCGATGGTCAGCGCCACGACGGCGCCGATGACCCAGGCGAGGATCGCCGCCGGGCCGGCGATACCGGCGGCCCGCTGGGCACCGAAGAGCCAGCCGGAGCCGATGATCGACCCGAGGCCGACGGCCGTCAGGGCCACCGGACCGAGGGTCCGGCGGTAATTGGAGTGGGAACCCTGTTCGGTACTCAAGCCCCGGCTCTCCTTTTCTTTCTTACTCCCCCACAGCAGGACACAAACCGCGCCATCGTACGAGCGATTTGGCCGAGTTGGTTCTGCCAAAAGGCCCTGAGCTGGGGCTATGTGAGTTTTGCAACATCAGAGACCGGGTCTTTACATGGGGGCATAGCGGTGCATACCGCGCAGTTCCTACCCTCGGGTAAGGGGCGCGCGTAAGAGGCCCTTTCCGGCCACACCCCTGACCGACGCGGCGGTTCCGCCGAACGTCGGAAACGTTCACGAGGACGACACGTCCACGTCACCGTCAGCTGGTACGCGAACCGGACGCCGAGCGGTTCCGCCGGCCCGCAGTGACCCGCGTTACTCGCGGGCGCGCGAGAACCCGCCCCCCGGCCGGAAACCCGCTACGCGTTACTTCACGGGAAGGTGGTAGGCGACCCGATGCCGCTCGGCCAGCATCACCACGTCCGCCGTCTCCACCGCACGGCCGCCCGCGAAGTACGTCCGCGAGACGACGAGAACGCAGTGGCCCGGCACCCCGCCGAGCGCCAGCGTCTCCTGCGCCAGGCCGGGACGAGCGCTGATCTCCTCGGTGACGTTGTCGACGACCAGGTCGATGGCGGCCATCCGCTCGACCACGCCACGGCCCGCCAGCGGCCCCTCCTCGGGCAGCATCACCGGCGTCCGCCCGGTGACGGCGAGCGGCTCCCAGGAGGTGGAGAGCATCGTCGGCTCGCCGGCGCAGCGGAAGAGGTAATCGGTGCGCATCACCCGGTCGCCGGGCGCGATCCGCAGCCGCTCGGCGACCCCGGCCGACGCGGGCATCTGCTCGCTGCGGGCCTCCCAGGTGCCCTTGACCCGGGGGTCGGCCTGCTCCTGGCGGAAGGACGAGGACTCCCCCACCCCCCGGTACCCGGTGCGCACCACGGCCCGCCGCTCGGGCCGCTCCCTGACATAGGTGCCGGACCCGGACCGGCCCTCCACCAGCCCCTCGGCCATCAGCACCTTGCGCGCCTCCAGGGCGACCGTGTCCGAGACGCCGTACTGCTCGCGGATGCGGGCCTGCGAGGGAAGGCGGGTGTGCGGCGGCAGCTCGCCTGCGACGATCTTCTGACGGAGATCGCCGGCGACGCGGAGATATGCGGGCTGGTCACCGAATGCCACGTCCACTCCCAAGGTTGACGGTCCGCAACAGCTTGGCAACTCACGGTTGCGATCCGCAACTGAGGGCCAAGGAATCACTAGATGTGGTGAATTGCAGCTCAGAAGGGTGTGAGCGCCACCCTGACGCACGTGCAATACGCACTCTCCGATGGCACATCTGCGACGATGCGGACGATCTCAGTGATCTTCGGGAGTACCAGGCGATCGAGGCGATCCGGGCCTTCGAGGCCCTCGGCCGCTTCGGAAGACCCAGGGAACCGGTGATCCTAAGGAGCCCTCGTGCGCCGCCTCCCGCCACCCACTGCCCTGCTGTGCGCCCTGCTGCTCACCTCCGGCACGGGCTGCGCCCCCGCCGGCACGACCGTCCGCCCCGCCGACTCCGCGACCGCCGGCGCCAAGGGCGTCGGCGACCCCCTCTTCCCCGCCATGGGCAACGGCGGCTACGAGGTGGAGCACTACGGCCTCTCCCTCACGTACGAGCCGAAGGACGGCAGCCTCACCGGCACCGCCGAGATCAGCGCCCGCACCGACCGGGCGCTGTCCTCCTTCAGCCTCGACTTCCACGGCCTCCAGATCGACCGCGCCACGGTCGACGGCGCCACGGCCGCCGCCACCCGCGCCGGAGACGCCCTGCGACTCACCCCCGCCAAGGAACTGGCCGCCGACACCGCCTTCACCGCCGTCATCAGCTACCACGGCGTCCCCGAGGCGCTCACCGACCCCGACGGCTCCCAGGAAGGCTGGCTCAAGACCCCCGACGGCGCCGTGGCCCTCGGCGAACCGAACGGCTCCATGGCCTGGTTCCCCGGCAACCACCACCCCTCCGACAAGGCCGCCTACGACCTGACCGTCACCGTCCCCGAGGGCATGACCGCCGTTTCCAATGGCGAACTCGGCAAACAGGAGACCGCGAACGGCAGGACGTCTTTCGCCTGGCACACCGCCGAGCCGATGGCCAGTTACCTGGCGACCGTCGCCATCGGCTCCTTCACCCTCGACCGCACCGCCGCCGGCACGGTGCCGCAGACCGTGGCCATCCACACCGCCCAGGCGAAGCGGGCGGCCGACGTCCCCTCCTGGGTCGCCTCCGCGACCGACTGGGGCGCCCGCCTCTTCGGCCCGTACCCCTTCTCCTCCACCGGCGCGACCATCGGCTCGGGCCCGTCGATCGACTACGCCCTGGAGACCCAGACCCGCCCCTACTTCAACCACGCCCCCGACGAGATCTCGGTGGTCCACGAGATCGCGCACCAGTGGTTCGGCGACTCGGTCACCCCCGGCTCCTGGCAGGACATGTGGCTCAACGAGGGCTTCGCCACCTACGCGGAGTGGCTCTGGCAGGAACAGCACGGCGGCCCCACGGCGGCGGACACCTTCGCCGAGTACTACGCCCTGCCGGCAACGGACGACCTCTGGTCCTTCGCACCGGCGAAGCCCCCGTCCGCCGAGGAGGTCTCCGGCGACCCGGTCTACTACCGAGGCGCGATGACCCTCCAGAAGCTCCGCGAAACGATCGGCGACACGGCTTTCTTCACCATCCTCCGCACCTGGACCACCGACCACCGCCACGGCAACGTCCGCACCACGGATTTCACGGACCTCTGCGCCAAGGCGACGGGCAAGAACCTGACGCCCCTCTTCGAGAAGTGGCTGTACACATCCGGAAAACCGACGACGCCCTGACCCGTACCGCGAGGAGAAACATGACGCCCAATCACGTACTCCGGGGCGTATACGAGATCCTGGACGAGCGATTCGTCACCGACCGCTGCGTGAACGGCGACGCACGCCTCGATCGGCTGTACGGAGAGTGCCGCTGGGCCGAGGGCCCGCTCTACCTCCCCGCCTGGCGCCAGCTCGTCTGGAGCGACATCCCCAACGACCGCCTGCTCCGCTGGGACGAGACGACGGGCGCGGTCAGCACGTTCCGCTCCCCCGCCGGCCACGCCAACGGCAACACCCTCGACGCCCAGGGCCGCCTGATCACCTGCGAACAGGGCAACCGCCGCGTCACCCGCACCGAACCCGACGGCACGATCACCGTCCTCGCCGACCGCTTCCAGGGCCACCGCCTGAACAGCCCCAACGACGCCGTGGCGAGCGCCGACGGCACCATCTGGTTCTCCGACCCGGACTTCGGCATCCTCACCGACTACGAGGGCCACCGCGCCGACAGCGAGATCGGCGCCTGCCGCGTCTACCGCATCGACCCGGCGACCGGCGCGGTGACCATCGCCGCGGACGGCTTCCAGGCCCCCAACGGCCTCGCCCTCTCCCCGGACGAACGCCGCCTCTACGCCGCCGACACCCGCCTCAACGAGATCCGCGTCTTCGACATCCACGACGACGGCACCCTCTCGGACGGCGACCTCTTCGCCACCTGCCGCCCCGGCCCCGGCACGTTCGACAACATCCGCCTCGACGCCGCGGGCCACCTCTGGGCCGCCGCCTGCGACGACGGCGTCCACTGCTACACCCCCGACGGCACCCTCATCGGCCGCCTCCTGATCCCCGAAACCGTCTCCAACATCACCTTCGGCGGCCCCAAAAACAACCGCCTCTTCATCACCGCCACGACGTCCCTGTACTCCCTGCTGATGTCAGTGACGGGGGCACCGCGCGTCCCGGCCGGGAGCGGACGGCGACCGCGGGACCGCTACTGACGGGAGCGTGCGCACTTGCGTGCGCCCCACGGCCCCGACCTACGCTCGCGCCGCTGGAGCCAAAGCAAGCATCCGGGGGGATGTATGGCGAGAACCGCGCGGCAGACCATGAACGCGTTACGTCGCTCCACGAGCGTTCACCTCCACTCGACGGCGGACCTCGCCGCACAGGTCGACTCGGCCGCGGCGGCGGCCGACAGAAAGCGCCGGGAAAAGGGTCAGGAACCCGTACGCAGGAAACCCACACTGCGGCCCGTCGCACAGGCCGAGACGGACCGGGCCGTGGAACTGACGCCATGGCAGGTGCTGCACACTGTGGCGCGCGGTTACGTGCTGGCCGGCCAGGGAATGGGACGCGGACTGGCGGAACACTGGTTGAGCTTGAAGTACTGCGAGGCACTGGACGCCAACCGCGCCGGCGCCATGGACCTCACCGACAAGGGCCGCACCCCTGAACGCTGGTACAAGGCCATGCAGGCCCGGGAGCTGGCCGTCGGCTTCGGACTCGCCGCGGCGGAGCACATCCTGCGGCAGCGGTACCCGGGCCATGTCCTCTCGGTCGTGGACACGAGCACGGTGCTGCGAGCCGGCTGGCCCCTCGGCGTCTCCCAACGTAACAAGGCCGCACGTCCCCGCCCCGACTACCTCATCGAGGCATGGAAACCCGGCGAGCCCTCGAAGATCACGCTCGTGGCCTGCCGGGGAAACCATCAGAAACCGGGCAGAACGAGCGGCCGAACCCGGACCACCACCATCCGGCAGCTGGTCAAGGGCGCCGAGCTGACCGAGGGCATGCAGATAGGTCCGTGGAACACCACACCGTGCCTGGTGCTGTCCACTGAGCTCGCGGGGCAGGGCGGGATCGTGGTCAACGTTCTGGAGTCTCCGGGTGAGACCCTTCTCCCCCTCCGCTCACCCGGTGCTCCCGGGAGCGCCGACGAAGAGATCAGGGACAAGCCCGGCATCCCCTATGTCAATGCCATCCGCATACCGGCCCGTGAGGGGCGGCGGGCGCGCAGCGTCGACGGCTTCCAGGTGCCCGAGGACGACCTCGGCTGGTTCGGCCAACTCGTGGCCCGCACCGGCGCGGCCGGTCTGGCCGCCTTCTCGGGCGGAACCCGGATCACGGCCCGGTACCTCACCGCGCGCCAAGGACGAGAGCACTACGACGTGCCCGCCTTCTCGGCCACGTCGAGCCTCGACGACGCGGAGACGGAGCTCGGCGGCATGAAGTTCGTCGGGACGGACCACGTCTTCCGCATGGGCTCCGTACGCGTCGAGGCGTTCTCCGGCATGGCCGACGACCTGTACAGGCTCATCAGCCAAGGACGCGTGGAAGAGTACCGGCGGAGGGCCTGCGACCTAGGTTCCTCATGGCGCGAAGACGCCGGCGCGGGCCGTCGGAGCGGCGCCGTCTCCTTCCACGCGGACGGCACCGTGATGGCCCTGGACATCCTGCCGGTACGCAGAAGGCGCACGCCCTGAGCCCCTCGCGCGGCGCCGCGCAGTCCTCGGCCGCGAAACACGGCGGTGCCTTGCTTCGCGACGATCTCCGGCATGGTGCGGGTTCATCCAGCGCATCCAGAACCAGAGGAACGGTGGACGCATGCCCCAACCGCTGCCCAGAAGGTCCATTCGCGACCCGCGCGCCCACCTGGCCGAAGCAGTGACGACGAAGAGGTCGGACTCGACCGAGCCCGACCTCTTCTGAACCGCGTGTTCGCCACGTCAGCGACGGGAGGTTACTCCACCCGCTACACGTTGAAGCGGAACTCCACCACATCGCCGTCCGCCATCACGTACTCCTTGCCCTCCATGCGGGCCTTGCCCGCTGAGCGGGCCTCGGCTACCGAGCCGCAGGTGACGAGGTCGTCGAAGGAGATGACCTCGGCCTTGATGAAGCCCTTCTGGAAGTCCGTGTGGATGACGCCGGCGGCCTCGGGGGCGGTGGCGCCCTTCTTGATGGTCCAGGCGCGGGATTCCTTGGGGCCGGCCGTCAGGTAGGTCTGGAGGCCGAGGGTGTCGAAGCCGACGCGGGCGAGGGTGGCGAGGCCGGGCTCGTCCTGGCCGACGGACTGGAGGAGTTCGAGGGCCTCGTCCTCGTCCAGCTCGGCGAGGTCGGCCTCCAGCTTGGCGTTGAGGAAGATGGCCTCGGCCGGGGCGACGAGGGCGCGCTGCTCGTTCTTGAAGGCCTCGTCGGAGAGCTCCTCCTCGTCCACGTTGAAGACGTAGAGGAAGGGCTTGGTGGTGAGAAGGTGCAGGTCGTGGAGGGGGTCGGCCTTCTCGGAGCCCTGGACGACGCCCGCCGAGAAGAGGGTGCGGCCCTCCTCCAGGATCGCCTTGGCCTCCTCGACGGCCTTGACCTTGGCCGCCTTGTCCTTCTGGATGCGGGACTCCTTGACCAGGCGCGGCAGCACCTTCTCGATGGTCTGGAGGTCCGCGAGGATCAGCTCGGTGTTGATCGTCTCGATGTCGTCCTTGGGCGAGACCTTGCCGTCGACGTGGACGACGTTCTCGTCCTTGAAGGCGCGGATGACCTGGCAGATCGCGTCGGACTCGCGGATGTTCGCGAGGAACTTGTTGCCCAGGCCCTCGCCCTCGGAGGCGCCGCGCACGATGCCCGCGATGTCGACGAAGTCGACGGTGGCCGGGAGGATCTTCTGGGAGCCGAAGATCTCGGCGAGCTTGGTGAGCCGGGCGTCGGGGACGCCGACGACGCCCACGTTGGGCTCGATGGTGGCGAACGGGTAGTTGGCCGCCAGCACGTCGTTCTTGGTCAGGGCGTTGAACAGCGTCGACTTGCCGACGTTGGGCAGACCGACGATTCCGATCGTGAGCGACACGTGGCGACTTCCTGGTAGTGAGGGCCCGAGGCGAACAATGGCGGCAAGGGGGCCCGGTCCGGGCCGGTCCACCAGTCTACGGGTCCTCGGCGGGCACCGGCCGGGGCGGCCGGAGCGGACGGGGCCACGCGTCCCCCAGCGGGTCGAACGAACGGCCGACCGGGGGTGTGGAGCGTGTCCAACGCCGGGTTCCGGGCGGTCCGCGACCTAGTTTGGACGGGTGGACCAACCCGGCGCACGCATCACTCAGCACAGGATCCGTCGCACGGCCCCGGTGCCCCGCCCGGCCGCCCCGGTGGGGCAGGGCAGAGGGGCCCCGGTCGAACGGGAGCGGGCGGGTCGCACCCCGCCGCCGCCGCTGCGGGTCCTCCGGCGGGATCAGCCGGTCCGGCTGACCGGGCTGGGCAGTGGGCTCCTGGCGGTGCTGGCGATGCTGGCCGCCGGGGTGCTGGTCGCCCGGCTGGGCGCGGGTTCGCCGGCCGCCTACGGCGTGCTCTTCGTCTTCTGCTGCGCCGTCTGCGCGCTCGGGGTGCGGCCGACGGAGCTGGTGGCCGCGCCGGTGAGCGCGCCCATCGCGTTCGCCGTGGGCGCCCTCCCGGTCACGGCCGTCACCGCCGGCTCCGGCGGGCTCGCCGGGCGGGTGATGGCCCTCGTCGGCTTTCTGTCGCTGCAGGCCGGGTGGCTGTACGGCGGGACGCTGCTCGCCGCGCTGATCGCCCTCGGCCGCCGGGTGCTGCTGGTCAGGCGCCGACGGCTGGCCCGTGCGCAGGCCCGGCGGCGGCCATCGCGGCCCCCACGATCCCCGCGTCGTTCTCCAGCTCAGCGGGAACGATCTCGGCACTGACGCCCTCGATCAGCGGCAGGAACCTCTCGGCCTTGCGGCTGACGCCCCCGCCGACGACGAAGAGCTCGGGCGAGAACAGCGCCTCGACGTGCCGCAGGTACTTCTGCACCCGGCGCGCCCACCGGTGCCAGCTGAGGTCGCCCTCCTCCTTGGCCCGGCTGGAGGCCCGGGTCTCGGCGTCGTGGCCGTCGAGCTCCAGGTGACCGAGTTCGGTGTTGGGGACGAGCCGGCCGCCGGTGAAGACGGCGCTGCCGATGCCGGTGCCGAAGGTGAGCACGATGACGGTGCCGGTGCGGCCACGGCCGGCGCCGAAGGTCATCTCGGCGATGCCGGCCGCGTCCGCGTCGTTCAGCAGAGTCACCGGGGCGCCGATCCGGGCGCTGAGGAGGGCGGCGGCGTCCCGGCCGATCCACGCCTTGTCGACGTTGGCGGCCGTCCTGGTGACGCCGCCGGTGACCACGCCGGGGAAGGTCGCCCCGACCGGGCCGCCGGACCAGCCGAAGTGGTCCAGCACCTCCTTGACGCGGTCGGCGACCGCGTCCGGAGTCGCGGGGCGCGGGGTGAGCACCTTGTGGCGCTCGTCCGCCAGGGCCCCGCCCGTCAGGTCGACCGGCGCGCCCTTGATGCCGGATCCGCCGATGTCCACACCGAATGCGTCCATGGCGACCACGCTACGGGCGGAAGCCCGCCGTCACCCCTTGATCGCCTCACCCGAGGCGCCGGAAGCGCCGTCGGAAGCGGCCGCCGGGCCGGCGACGGCCGCCGCGGCCTCCGCGCGCAGGTCGCGGCGGAGTTCCTTGGGGAGGGAGAAGGTGATGGATTCCTCGGCGGCCTTGACGGTCTCGACGTCCTCGTAGCCACGGGCGGCGAGCCATTCGAGGACGCCTTCGACGAGGATCTCGGGCACGGAGGCGCCGGAGGTGACGCCGACGGTGCTCACGCCCTCCAGCCACGCCTCGTCGATCTCCTCGGCGTAGTCGACCAGGTGGGCGTCCTTGGCGCCGGCGCCGAGGGCGACCTCGACCAGGCGGACGGAGTTGGAGGAGTTCTTGGAGCCGACGACGATGACGAGGTCGGCCTCGGCGCCCATCTGCTTCACGGCCGTCTGGCGGTTCTGCGTCGCGTAGCAGATGTCGTCGGACGGCGGGGAGAGGAGGTTGGGGAACTTGTTCTTCAGCGCGCCGACGGTCTCCATCGTCTCGTCGACGGAGAGGGTGGTCTGGGAGAGCCAGACGACCTTGTCCGGATCGCGGACCTCGACGTTCGCCACGTCCTCGGGGCCGTCGACGAGCTGGATGTGGTCCGGGGCCTCGCCGGAGGTGCCGATGACCTCCTCGTGGCCCTCGTGACCGATCAGGAGGATGTCGTAGTCCTCGCGCGCGTAGCGGACCGCTTCCTTGTGGACCTTCGTCACCAGCGGACACGTCGCGTCGATCGTCGCCAGCTTGCCGCGCGCGGCCTCCTCGTGCACGACCGGGGCGACACCGTGCGCCGAGAAGATGACGATGTTGCCCTCGGGCACCTCGAACGTCTCGTCGACGAAGATCGCGCCCTTCTTCTCCAGCGTCTTCACCACGTATTTGTTGTGCACGATCTCGTGGCGCACGTAGACCGGCGCGCCGTACTGCTCCAGGGCCTTCTCGACGGCGATCACGGCACGGTCCACGCCCGCGCAGTAGCCACGGGGGGCGGCGAGCAGGACCTTTCGAGCGCTGGTTGCAGTCATGCCGTCCATCGTACGGGCCGTCACCGACAACGGCGGCGCGTCCCGGGGTCCTCCCCGGGCCCGGGCCGAATACTGGCCGGGCGGCGCCCGGGCGCACGGATCCGGACGCACGCGTCCGCCGTCCGTCCCCGCGCCCCCTCCGCCCCCGCACACGACCGACCACCCGCAGGGAAGGCCCGTATGTCCGCACCCTCCGCACCCCCGTTCCCGGAGTCCGGCGCCGACGGGGGCGGCTCCCTCCGCCGCACGCTGACCTTCCGGGACCTCGTCGTCTACGGGCTGCTGTTCATCGCGCCGATGGCACCCGTCGGCGTCTTCGGCACGCTGGTGGCGAAGGCGCACGGTGCGATCGCCACGGTGTACCTGGTGGCGACGGTGGCGATGGGGTTCACGGCGTACTCGTACGCGCGGATGGTGCGGGTGGTGCCGCGGGCCGGTTCCGTCTACGCCTACGCGCGGGTCGGGCTGGGCGAGGGGGCGGGGTTCGTCGCCGGGTGGATGGCGATGCTCGACTACCTGCTGGTCCCCGCCGTGGCCTACCTCTTCTCGGGCATCGCGATGCACGCCCTGGTGCCGGCCGTGCACCCGTGGGTGTGGACGGCGATCGCGGTGGCGGTGACCACCTGCCTCAATCTGGCGGGGGTGCGGGTGGCGGCACTGGCGGGGTTCGTGGTGCTGGTGGTGGAGATCGCGGTGCTGTGCGTCTTCGTGGCCGCGGCGGCCTGGGCGCTGGCCGCGGACGGGCCCCGGCGCGGCTGGCTCGCGCCGCTGACCGGCGAAAACGCCTTCGACGCGGGCGCGGTGCTGACGGCGGTGTCGGTGGCCGTGCTGTCGTACCTGGGCTTCGACGCGATCGCCGCGTTCGCGGAGGAGACGACGGGCGGGCCGGAGCGGGTGGCCCGCGCGGTGCTGACCTGCCTGGTGACGGTGGGCGTCCTGTTCCTCGTCCAGACGTATCTGGCGGCGCTGCTCGCGCCGTCGTCAGCGGCGGAACTGGCCGGCGACCCGGCCCGGCAGGGGGCGGCGTTCTACGACACCGTGGACGCGTCCACCGGACGGTGGCTGCACGACCTGGTCGCGGCGAGCAAGGCGGGCGGGGCGGCCTTCGCGGCCCTGTCCGGGCAGGCGGCGGCCGGGCGCCTGCTGTTCGCGATGGCTCGCGACCGGCGGTTGCCCGGTGGTCTGGCCTCGGTCGACCGGACGACCGGTGTGCCGCGGCGGGCGTTGCTGGGCGCCGCCGTGGTCACCCTGGGCGCGGCGGTGTGGGCCGCCCGGCGTGACGACGGGCTGGACCGGCTGGTGTCGGTGGTGGACGTGGGGGCGCTGGTGGCTTTCGGGCTGCTGCATCTTTCGGTGATCGGGTGGTTCGCGGTACGCCGGCGGGCCGCGGGCCGTGGCCGTCTCGGCGTGGTGGCGAACGTACTGGTCCCGCTCCTCGGGCTGGGTGTGGTGGTGGCGGTGATCGCCGAGGCGGCCGTGACGGCACAACTGGTGGGGGCGGTGTGGCTGGGGGTGGGGCTGGTGGTGCTTGTCGTGCAGGAGGTGCGCGGGGCGGCGCGGTGAGCCGCCCCTTCACCGTTCCCGGGGGGGCGAGCCCCATGACACCCGAAAGCGGCTTCACCGCTCGTCCGCAAGCGCCGGACGGGCCGCGAGGCCGCCCCCGATACCCTCGACCCCATGGCGCTCTCCACCTCCCCCGACGCCCCGATCCCCGTCGGCCAGGTCTCCCGGCTCATCGGCGGCTGGATCGACCGGCTCGGCGCCGTCTGGGTCGAGGGCCAGATCACGCAGTTGTCGCGGCGGCCGGGGGCGGGGGTGGTCTTCCTGACCCTGCGCGACCCGTCGCACGACATCTCCCTCTCGGTCACCTGCTACCGGGCGGTGTTCGACCGGGTCGCGGACGTCGTCGCCGAGGGCGCCCGGGTCGTCGTCCACGCCAAACCGGAGTGGTACGCGCCGCGCGGATCGCTGTCGCTGCGGGCGGCGGAGATCCGGCCGGTGGGCGTCGGGGAGCTGCTGGCGCGGCTGGAGCAGCTGAAGAAGTCGCTGGCGCGGGAGGGGTTGTTCGACGCGGAGCGGAAGCGGCCGTTGCCGTTCCTGCCGCAGTTGATCGGGCTGGTGTGCGGGCGGGCGTCGGCCGCCGAGCGCGACGTGCTGGAGAACGCCCGGCACCGGTGGCCGGCCGTCCGCTTCGAGGTGCGCAATGTGCCGGTGCAGGGCGTGCACGCCGTGCCCAAGGTCATCGAGGCGGTCCGGGAGCTGGACGCGCTCGACGAGGTGGACGTGATCGTCGTCGCGCGCGGCGGCGGCAGTGTGGAGGATCTGCTGCCGTTCTCGGACGAGCAGTTGGTCCGGGCGGTGGCCGCGTGCCGGACGCCGGTGGTGTCGGCGATCGGGCACGAGCCCGACTCCCCGCTGCTCGACCTCGTGGCCGACCTGCGGGCGTCCACCCCCACCGACGCCGCCAAGCGCGTCGTCCCCGACGTCGGCGAGGAGCTGGCCCGCGTCGAGCAGCTGGGGGGCCGGGCGCTGCGGGCGGTGACCTCGCTGCTGGACCGGGAGGAGCGCGGACTGGCCGCCGTGCGGGCGCGGCCGTGCATGGAACGTCCGCAGCGCATGGTGGACGAGCGCGAGGAGCAGGTCGAGGGGCTGCTGGGCCGGGCCCGGCGGACGTTCGGGCACCTGCTGGACCGGGCCGACTCGGAGCTGTCGCACACCCACGCCCGGGTGGTGGCCCTGTCCCCGGCCGCGACGCTGCGGCGCGGGTACGCCGTGCTCCAGCACGCCGACGGGTCGGTGGTCCGGGCCGCGGACGAGGTGGCGGCGGACGAGGAGCTGCGGGCGCGGGTCGCCGAGGGCGAGTTCACCGTGCGCGCGGTGGCCTATGCGGCGGAGGAAGAGGCGTAAGGGACGGACCGCCGAGCCGGCGGGCGGCCCCGCGGTGCCCCTCCCGGCAGGCCCTACGCTGGGCGGCATGGCGAAAACGGATGAGTCCGGCACCGCGACCGGCGCGGACGAGGAGCTGAGCGCGCTCGGCTACGAGCAGGCACGGGACGAGCTGATCGAGGTCGTCCGCAGGCTGGAGACCGGCGGTCAGACGCTGGAGGAGTCGCTGGCCCTGTGGGAGCGCGGCGAGGCGCTGGCGCGGGTGTGCCGGCACTGGCTGGAGGGGGCCAGGGCGCGGCTGGACGCGGCGCTCTCCGCGCCCGCGCCCGAGCCGGAGCCGGGAGCGGAGCCGGCCGGCGGGGAGTGATCCGGGAAGGGCGGCCGGGCGGTTCCGGCGCGCCCCGGCCGCCGGGGTGACCCACGCCGCTTTAGTTTAAGATTCAGTTGAAACTTCACACACTTTTGTCTAGTGTGGACATCGGCCGACCCCGTACGACCCCCACAGCAAGGAAGGTCACCCCCATGACTCTCGCCCTGGACACCGCCGCGCAGGACCTGCTCTTCCGCGAGGCCCACACGGCCAACGCGTTCACCGACGAGCCGGTCACCGACGAGCAGATGCAGGCGCTCTACGACCTGATCAAGTACGCCCCCACGGCGTTCAACCAGACGCCGCTGCGCATCGTCCTGGTCCGCTCCGAGGAGGCCCGCGAGCGGCTCGTCGCCCACATGTCCGAGGGCAACCAGGCGAAGACCAAGGCCGCGCCGCTGGTCGCGATCCTGGCCGCCGACAACGAGTTCCACGAGGAGCTGCCGGCCCTGTTCCCGGCCTTCCCGCAGGCCAAGGACGTGTTCTTCAGCGAGCGCCCGGTGCGTGAGAAGTCCGCCGAGCTGAACGCCGCGCTGCAGGCCGGCTACTTCATCCTGGGCGTCCGCGCCGCCGGCCTGGCCGCCGGCCCGATGACCGGCTTCGACGCGGCGGGCGTCCAGAAGGAGTTCCTGGACGACGACCACACCCCGATGCTCGTCGTCAACATCGGCAAGCCGTCGGAGGACGCCTACCGTCCCCGCTCCCCGCGTCTGGCCTACGACCAGGTCGTCTCGGTCGTCTGACGCCGTCGGACGCGGGCCGGCACCGGTCGGCCGCCGCCGCCTTCCAGGGGCCCCTCGCGGGCCCCTTCGGCGTTTCCGGGCGCGCCCTGACCTCCGGGATGCCCTGACCGCCGGGTCAGCTCTCCGGCTTCTCGTCGGGCTCGGAGGACGCCTTGGCGTCCGGCTTCCCCGCCGTCTTCCCGTCCGGCTTCGCGTCCGGCTTCGCGTCCGACTTCCCGTCCCGGAGCGCCGCGGCCATCTCCACGAGCCGGCGGTCCGACGCCGTCCCGGCGAGAACCGTGGTCACCCCGCGCTCCGTCCGCACCAGGGCGTTGTACTTCTCGCCCTCGTAGCGCTGCCAGACGGTGTCACCGACGCGCTGCGTCCGCTTCGTCGCCTCGGCGTGCTGCGTGGAGTCCTCGATGAAGTCGCCCGCCGGGCCGTCGCTCTGCTCGATCTGGACGTACTCGGTGTCCGGGTCGATGAAACCCAGGTGCCACACCTTGCCCTCGCCGCGCTCCTGGCGGTACCAGACCGAAGTCGCCCGCCAGTCGGCGCCGAGCCCCTCGGGGGCCACCACCGGGTACGGCGCCGCGCGCCGGGCGGAGGCGACCTCCACCTGGTAGCCGACCGTCTTCACCGGGTCGCGACCGGTGCCCTCGTGCGGGAGCACGAAGTAGCCCGTGCCCGCGACCGGAACCACCACCGCCAGCGACAGCAGCATGTTCCGTACCGTCTTGTTCTTCCCGTTCCTGGCTGCCACCCCCCCATCGTCCCCCATGACCTCGGCGATCATCACGCCGGAGGGGTACGGCCGCGCCGCGGCGGGCACCCGGGGCCTTGACGCCGCTCATGCGTGGGGCGCCCTGCTCATTCTCGAAATCAGCGGATAAAGTCATGGACACCCTCACCCTCCTGGCTTACCCGGCAGGAGGGGACCCACGGCCGACCGCCGTACAGAAAGGTGCGCCCGATGACCGATCACCAACTCCCGTCCCAGCTTGAGGTCAGCCCGGAGGCCCCGGACCGCAACCTCGCCCTGGAGCTGGTCCGGGTGACCGAGGCGGGCGCCATGGCCTCGGGCCGCTGGGTCGGCCGCGGAGACAAGAACGGCGCCGACGGCGCCGCCGTCCGCGCCATGCGCGCGCTCATCCACACCGTGTCGATGAACGGCGTCGTCGTCATCGGCGAGGGCGAGAAGGACAACGCCCCGATGCTCTACAACGGTGAGCGCGTCGGCGACGGGACCGGCCCGGAGTGCGACGTGGCCGTGGACCCGGTGGACGGCACCACGCTGACCGCCAAGGGCATGGCCAACGCCGTCTCCGTGATGGCCGTCGCCGACCGCGGCTCGATGTTCGACCCGTCGGCCGTCTTCTACATGGACAAGCTGGTCACCGGCCCCGAGGCCGCGGACTTCGTGGACATCAACGCCCCCGTGGCGGTCAACATCCGCCGGATCGCGAAGGCGAAGCGCTCCTCCCCCGAGGACGTGACGGTCGTCGTCCTCGACCGGCCGCGCCACGACGGCATCGTCAAGGAGATCCGCGAGGCCGGCGCCCGCATCAAGTTCATCTCCGACGGCGACGTGGCCGGCGCCATCATGGCGGCCCGCGAGGGCACCGGCGTGGACCTGCTGCTGGGCATCGGCGGGACGCCCGAGGGCATCATCGCCGCCTGCGCCATCAAGTGCCTCGGCGGCACCATCCAGACGAAGCTGTGGCCCAAGGACGACGAGGAGCGGCAGCGGGCGATCGACGCCGGGCACGACCTCGACCGGGTGCTCTCCACGGACGACCTGGTCAGCGGCGACAACGTGTTCTTCGTCGCCACCGGCATCACCGACGGCGACCTGCTGCGCGGTGTGCGCTACCGCGCCGAGACGGCGACGACGCAGTCGCTGGTCATGCGGTCCAAGTCGGGGACGATCCGGCAGATCGACTCGGTGCACCGGCTGTCGAAGCTCCGGGCGTACAGCGCGATCGACTTCGAGCGGCCCAGCTGAACCGCTGCACCGCTGCACCGCCGCACCGGTTCGGGCGTTCCGGCCGGTGCGAACGCCCGGCTCGGCCCCGCGCTGAAGCCCGGTCGAGCTCCGACGGAGCCCTGACGGAAGCCCGGCGGAAAGCTCGGCTGAAGCCGGACCGAAGCCCCGTCGAGGCCGACCGGAGGCCCGGGCCGGGCCCGCCCCTCCGGGAAGCGGTACGCCGCCCGTCCCCGGACGCCGGACGGGCGGGGCCGGTCGAGCCGGCCCGTCCGGCGTCCGGGAACCCGGGGCGTCGCTACCCCGCCGCGGCCACCCGCGTCGACCGCTGGAGCTCGGCGTCCCGGCGCCGGCGGCGGGCGAGGACGACGCGGCGCTCGGCGGCGGTGAGGCCGCCCCACACTCCGTACGGCTCGGGCTGGAGCAGCGCGTGCTCCCGGCACTCGACCATCACGGGGCAGCGCGCGCAGACGCGTTTGGCGGCCTCCTCACGGGACAGACGCGCCGCCGTGGGCTCCTTCGACGGCGCGAAGAAAAGACCGGCTTCATCCCGGCGGCACACCGCCTCCGAATGCCAGGGGCCGGCCTGATCCCGCGCGGACATCCGCGGCGACGGTACGGCGGCTTCCTGCAGGGGCTGATGCGGTAGCAGCACGGTCCACTCCTGACGACGGCTTTGCTCGGCCGGTTGAGTCACCCTTGCCCGTCTCACCGCTCACGGCCCCCATTCCGCGGTCGCGCCCGCAGCCGTGCGAGAGACGATGCACCAAGCTTTACCCGCTGTGCGCGTGCTTATTCACACCGTTGCCATGACCGGAATCCCGTCCGTCACCCCCGTCCCGCGTCCCCGCCGGGGCGGTCAGCCGGCCGCGCGGAGGTCCTTGACGCGTTTGCCCGCCCGGGCCTTGGCCGTCACGCCGCCGAACAGCGCCCACCCCGTCACCACGACCTCGGGCGCGCCCTCGTCGGGCGACTCGTGGCCGTCGACGTCGAACCCGCCGAAGACGCCGGTTCCGGTGCAGCGCAGCGAGACGTTCTCGGGGACCTTGATCTCGACGCCGCCGAAGAGGGCCCAACTGCTGACGACGACGGTCCGCTGCTCGAAGAACGCCTCGGTGAGGTCGATCTCCACCCCGCCGAACAGGGCGAACGCGTTCAGCCTGCCGCCGACCCGCCAGCGGCCCCGGCGGGCGGCGCCGCCGAAGACGGCTATCAGGTTCTCGGCGGGGGCGGTCGGGGCGTAGGGGTCGGC
>NZ_JBPQTX010000063.1:0-28172 GCF_051386555.1 Streptomyces sp. URMC 126 | reverse complement strand
GCCCGTACGACGCGGTGCGATACGGGTCGCCGACCATGACGCGGGACGTCTTGACAACCACCGGCAAGCGCGGGGTCCCAGCCGAGCGGCCCAGGCGGCGCCCGTACGACGCGGTGCGATACGGGTCGCCGACCATGACGCGGGACGTCTTGACAACCACCGGCAAGCGCGGGGTCCCAGCCGAGCAGTCCGGGCGGCGCCCGTACGACGCGGTGCGATACGGGTCGGCGGCCATGGCGCGGGCCGTCTTGGGCGGCCACCAGGAGGCAGGCGCGGGGTCCCGGCCGGCCGGCCCGGGCGAGGCCCGAGCGGTGCGGGTTGGCGGCCATGGCGCGGGCCGTCCTGGGCGGCCACCCGGCGGGCGCGGGGCCCGGCCGGGAAGGTCGGGCGGGGCCCGGGGCCTGGGTGCCAGGAGGCCCAGGCCCGGCCGGGCAGGGTGTGGAGGAGGTGTACTCGATGCCGACGAGAGCGTCACTGATCCCGCTGAAGCCGCGGTGGGCGCCCGGCACCTCGTTCTCGCGGTGGGTGGCGCCGAATGGGCCCGCCCGTTCGCGGATCCGAGACGCTTCCCGCTCGCATCACGCCGGCGACGCGGTCGCGGGTCGCCGAGCGCCTCTCGGCGTCGGTCTCGCGGGCATGGCGTCCGTCCGTGCGCGGGCCCGCTGGGTGACGGAGGAGGGCCGGGAGGCGGGGAGGCCGACCCGGACCGCGCCAGGGAGGGCCGGGCCGCGCCAGGCCGGGGAGGGCCAGGGAGGCCGCGAACCTCGTCATGGCCGGGGAGCTTCTCCCGGACGGCGGGTCAGGCGCCGCCGTCGTCCTCGTTCGAGGTGACACCCGGTTTCGGGTCGGGGTCGGACGAGGGCGTCGGCGCGCACGTGGTCGGCCGCGGCGTGGCGGGTTCGCCGAGCCGTCCGGTGACGGCCCCCGGCCGGGGGCCGTCACCGGACGGCTCGTGGGACGACTTCAGGGTGCGGTCGGCGACGAGTGCTCTCACGTCGGCAGGACCGCCCGGGACGCGGCGCGTCGGCCCGTCCGCCGGGCCCGCGCGGGGCTTCCGGCAGCCGGTCCAGGGGCCCGGGGGCTTCGCAGCTCCCGGTTCCGGAGGCCGGGAAGCCGGCGGGCCCGGCGGGTCAGACGAACGGGGTGATCCGCTCCTCGATCCCGAGCAGCACCTTTCCGTAGACCTCCATGCCGACGGCCGTCCCGGACGCCGCGTGCCGGCCGGCCACGCTCGCGTCGCGCCAGATCCGCTGGAGCGGGTTGGCGTCCGCGAAGGACCCGGCGCCGTGTACGTCGACCAGGGTGTTGACGGCGGACAGCAGGTTGTCGACGGCGTACCCGCTGTCGGCGCGCACCCGGGCCCTGGTCGGGAGGTCCATGGCCGCGCCGCGGGCAGCCGCCGCGTCGAGGTCGGCGGCGGCACGGAACGCGTGCAGATGGGCGGTGTCGATCCTCATCGCGGCCTCGGCGACCCGTGTCTGCACTCCGACCGACTCCGCCTGGGTCTCGTAGTAGGTGTAGGCGATCGGCTTGCTCCCGGCTTTCGCGGTGACGAGTTCCAGCGCGGCCCGGCCCAGGCCGAGCTGCGGGCCGACCAGGCCGACGGCCACGAACGGGGCGAAGGCCATGCGGTAGAGCCCGGTCGGGCCGTGGTCGGCGGGGATGTCGCCCGCGATGGCGGCCGGTACGGACATCGTCCGGTACTCGGGGACGAAGACGTCCTCGGCGACCAGGCAGTTGCTGGCGGTACCGCGCATCCCGGCGACGAACCAGGTGTCCTCCGAGCGCAGTTCGGTCCGCGGTATCAGGGCCATGGCCTGGTCGGTCACCTTGCCGTCCGCGTCGGTGAGCGGTATGCCGACGGCGGCCCAGGTGGAGTGCGGGGCACCGGAGTTGTAGTACCAGCGGCCGGTCACGCGCCAGCCGCCCTCGACCCTCTGAGTGGTGGCGGTGGGGCTGAAGACGCCGGTGACCCGGGCGTCGGGGTCGGCGCCGAACACCTCGTCCTGGGCCCGCTCCGGGAAGAGGGCGGCCAGCCAGTTGCAGGTGTTGACGACGGCGACCACCCAGCCGGTGGAGCCGTCGCCCTCGGCCAGCGCGGCCGTCACCTCCAGGAGGGTGCGGGCGTCGCTCTCGTGGCCGCCGAAGCGCCGGGGCACGGTGAGCCGGAACAGTTCCGCCCGCGTCAGCTCGTCGATCACCTCGTCGGTCAGCCGCCGGTCCGCCTCGATCCGGTCGGCCTGCTGCCGCAGCAGGGGCCGCAATGCCTGGGCGCGTGCGAGGAGTTCGGCTCCGGAGGGCGCCGGGGCGGCTTCGGCGGGGGACGGCACGGTTCGGGAGGGCGTGGTGGTCATGAGGTCTCTCCTGGCTGGTGCGGTGGCTGGTGCGGGGTGGTGTGCGCGCGGATGCGGAGGCGGTGCCGGAGGTGAGGCGGTCGGGGACGAAGCGACGGGCAGGGCGACGGACGGGTGGGGCGCCGGGACATCCCTGACGCGGCGGAGCGACCGGGCACGGCGGGCGAAGGCCCCGGCCCGTCCGTCCTGTTCGCCGCCCGGCCCCCGACCGTCGGGCCGGTCCGGTCGATGATCCGGTCGAGAGGATACGCGGGGGCGTGCCGGAGGACCGGCCCAGGCCGTCGGGGCCGTCGGGGGACGCGAGGCGGGAGAAGCGCTGGAGGTGAAGGAGTCAGAGGAGGCAGCGGCGTTCACCGCGCCCCCCCACCGGGGATCCCTTCCTCCCCGGCGGCCGGCACGGTCGCCGTCGGCGCGCAGGGTCCGGACGGCGGGTCGCGGAGGCCCTGCCCGTCCATCCCGCCCCCCGAATCATCATGATGATTATGGTGATAATGCGTGCGGTTTACGACGGCCGTCAAGGGGTGGGAGGCTATTCGTCATAATCAATACAGCCGGGCGCCGAGGAGACACCATGGGAACCACCGACCCCCGTGCGGGCGGGTACGACGAGCGCCACGCCCGCGACGGCACCGAACTCCCGGGCCTGCGCCGCGCCGACTGGGAGCGCCCGTCCCCGCCCTCCCGCGCGGAGACCGCCGCCGAGCGGGTCGCCGAGCGCGTGGCGCGCAGCCGGCCGGGCGCCCGCCTCGGCACCAAGGAGGAGCTGCGCGCCGAGTGCGGCGTATCCGTCGGCACCTTCAACGAGGCGTTGCGCCTGCTGCAGACCCGCGGCCTGGTCACCGTACGCCCGGGCCCCGGCGGGGGCCTCTTCGCCGCCCAGCCGCCCCCGCGGCGGCGGGACGCCTGGGCCGAGGCCCTGGACGGGCAGCGGCCGGGCGACGCCCGCCGGGTGCGCGACGCCCTCGACCCCCTGCTCGTCGAGGACGCCCTGTGGCACGCCTCGCCCGCCGACATCGCCGGACTGCGGCGGTGTCTGGCGCCACTGGCCGAGGCGGCGGACGCCGCCGATCCGGCCGCCTTCGCCCTGGCCGACCGGCGGTTGCGCGCCCGCTTGGCCGCGCTCGGCCCCGGCGGCCTCCTGCGGTCGCTCTACGCCGGCCTGCTGCCACTGGCCGAACGCGCCGAGGCCGAGGCCGACGCCGATCCGGGGGCGCTGCGCGCCCGGTACGAGCGCCGGGCCGCCCTCGTGGACGCCCTCGACGCCCGCGACCACGACCTGGCCCTGCGGCTGTCCACCGCCGACGGCGACGGCAGCGACGACGGCCGCGGCGGCGGAGCGCCCGGGGAGCGGGCCGCGGGAGGCTGAGCCGCGCCGCTCCCCCGGGCCGGGTTCAGCCGGCGCGCGGCAGGGCCAAGTCCCGGGCGCCGTGCAGCCAGGTGACGTGCTCGTACAGGTCGTCCTCGCCGAGCGAGCGCAGCGCCGCGTTGCGGGCCGAGGCCTCCGCGCCGGCGGGGTGGTAGAGCTCCTCGCCCATCCACCGGGCCAACAACTGGACGCGCGCGGTCCGTTCGCGGCGTTCGGCGTTGTACCACTCAAGACGCCGCGGCACGTCGTCGGCGGTGGCGCCCGCGAGCGCCTCCCCGAGCACCACCGCGTCCTCCAGCGCCTGGCACGCTCCTTGGGCGGCGTACTGGAGCATGGCGTGGGCGGCGTCGCCCATCAGCGTCACCCGCCCGTCGGTCCAGACGTCCACGGGGTCGCGGTCGCAGAGGACCCATTCGCGCCAGTCCTCGCCCAGTTCGAGCAGGCGCCGGGCGGTGGGCGCCAGGTCCCGGAAGCGGCGCAGGACGGCCTCCCGGGCCGTGGGGCGGCCGGCGACCGGTTCGCGGGCGCCGTCGTCGAGCGTCGCGGCGAGGTTGAGGTAGCGGCCGTTGCCGATGACGTAGTGGACGAAGTGCCGCTTGGGCCCCGCCCACAGGGTCACGGCGTTCCACCGCAGGTCCTCCGGCACCTTTTCGATGGGGATGACCGAGCGGTGGATGGTGTGGCCGGAGACCCGGGGCGGGCCGTCGCCCACCAGCCGGGCGCGGACGGCCGACCGGATGCCGTCGGCCCCGACGAGCAGGTCCCCGGTGAACGTCCGGCCGTCCGCCGTCGTCACCGTGACGCCCGACGCGTCCTGCGTGTACGCGCGGACATCGGCGCCCGCCACCGGCTCGACGCCGCCGGCGGCGCGGCACGCGGCGAGCAGCGGCTCGTAGAGGTCGACGCGCTGGACCACGGCGTACGGGTTTCCGAACCGCGCGCGGTAGCGGCCGGTGAGGGGCAGGGTGACGATCGCCTCACCCGTGACGCCGTCCATGAGGCGCAGGGCGTCGACGAACACCGCGCGCCGCCGCACCCGTTCGCTCACGCCCAGCAGGGCGAGGGCGTGGAACGCGTTCGGGCCGAGCTGGATCCCGGCGCCCATCTCGGTGAAGGCCGGGCGGCGTTCGAGGACGGTCACGCGGTGTCCCTGCCGTGCCAGGGAAATCGCGGTGGCGAGGCCGCCGATGCCGCCGCCCGCTATGACTGCGTGTGCCATGGTCCCCCGTTTTTCTCGCGTCCCACGCGTCCCTCGTGCTCTTCGCGTTACGCCCCCGGCGGGAGGCGGCGCGGCTCATCGGACCGTCCCGGTCGCCGTGCGCCGTACGCCCGGGTCGTCGGCGCCCGCGGCGTCGGCGCCCGGGTCGTCCGCGGGCAGGCCGCCGGCGGCCGGATCCTCCGCGTCGCCCGCGGCCGCGATCCGCAGCTGGCGGACGAGCATGAACAGGCCGTAGCTCGCGATCAGGGCGAGGAGCGGGGCCCCGACGATGTACGCCCAGACGTGCCGGATCCCGAAGCGCCGCCCTTCGACGATCATGTAGGCGCCGAGGGCCGCCCAGGTCAGGACGAGGTCGGCGTAGACGAACCGGGACGCCAGGTTCGCGGTGGCGTCCCGGAGGAAGTCGGTGACGACCCCCGTCGGTCCGGAGTCCGCGTGCCCGACGACGAAGGCGACGGCCATCGCGCCCATGACGCAGCAGCCGACGAGGGCCGTGGTCCCGTACAGCACGCACAGGGCGCGGTCCCGCCCCCGTACCTCGCGCAAACGCATCGCCTTCGTCCTCCTGGCACTGGTGGTGGGGTGGCCTCCGGGCCGCGGGGTCATCGTCCGTACCGGTAGTCGTCCAGGTCGAAGTGGCGGGCGCGCCACGCCGCTTCGAAGGTGGAGGCGGGGCGGACGGCCGGCGCGTCCCCGCGTTCGTCGAGGTAGTAGGTGTTCGATCCCTTGCAACTGGGGTCGAGGAATACGGTGTTCCGCTGCCGGCGCAGGGTCTTCGCGAAGGAGCGGTCGTGCTTCTCGGGGCGGACGACCGCTTCCGTCGCGCACCGCCGCCGGGCCTCGGTGATGACGCGGAGGGCGTGGGTCACCTGGTAGTCGATCATCCCGAACCACGAGCCGCCGGTGAAGGAGTAGGGCCCGACGATGAACCACAGGTTGGGGTATCCCTTGACGGAGGTCCCCTCGTAGGACTGGAAGCGCTCGCTCCGCCAGAATTCGCCGAGGTCCCGGCCGCCCTGGCCGTGCACCGGGAACGGCGGGAGGTTGTCGAGCACGTGGAAGCCCGTGGCCAGGATCAGTACGTCGAACGTCCGCTCGTCGCCGTCCGCCGTGCGGATCCCCGTCTCGGTGACCTCCGCGATCGGTTCGGTGACCAGCTCGACGTTGTCCCGGGTGAAGGACCGCCAGTACCCCTTGGCCAGGGAGGGCCGTTTGCAGCCGACGCGGTAGGCCGGGGTGAGCCTGCGCATGAGGTCGCGGTCGCCGCCGACCTGGCGGCGCAGATAGAACCGGGACGCGGCCTCGCCGGCCCGGACGAGGAACGGGAAGCGACGGTAGTGGATCATGGCGATGACGAAGCCGACCTCCGTCGCCGCGTCGGTGAGCAGCCGGATCGCCCGCTGTGTCACGGGGGCCCTGGCGAAGATCCGGCGGAGCGCCTCGGGGATCGCGAAGTCCGGTTTGGGCAGCAGCCAGATGGGCGTGCGCTGGTAGACGTGGAGCCGCTCGACGCGGGGCGCGATCTCGGGGACCACCTGGACGCCGGACGCGCCGGTGCCGACCACGGCCACCCGCCGGCCGTCCAGCGCGAGCCCGGGGTCCCATTCCGCGGTGTGCACCAGGTCGCCCTTGAACCGGTCGAGGCCGGGGAGGGCGGGCGTCTTCGGCTTGGTCAGCCAGCCGGTGGCGCAGACGACGAACCGCGCCGACAGGCAGGTGCCATCGGCCAGGAACACCCTCCAGTAGTGCGCCGCCTCCCGGTATTCCGCGCGCACGACCCGGGAGTGGCAGCGGATGTGCGGCCGGAGGCCGTGGGTGTCGACGCAGTGGTCCGCGTAGGCCTTCAGCTCCTTCCCCTCGGGGAAGACCCGGGACCAGGAGGGGTAGGGGTCGGAGGCGAAGGAGTAGGAGAACGCCGAGATGTCGACGGCGATGCCCGGGTAGGTGTTGGCGTGCCAGCTGCCTCCGATGTCGTCACGCTCCTCCAGGACCAGGAAGTCGTCGATGCCGGCCTTGCGGAGGCCGAGGGCGGTTCCGATGCCGGAGAAGCCGGCGCCGATGACGATCACCTCGTGGTCGGGGGTCTCGGGTACCTCGTGGTCGGGGGTCTCGGGTACCTCGTGGTCGGGGATCTCGGGGCCGGGGGCCATCGCTCCACTCCTCGGCGTCACAGGGCCGGACCGCGTCACAGGGCCAGGCCGATCGCTTGCAGGGTTCCGAACACGAGCAGCAGCAGGCAGGTGTGCTCCAGGGCCGGGATCAGTTCCCGGCCGCCCGCTCCGCTCGTCACCCTGCGTACCGGGAAGACGGCGAACGGGACGGCGCCGAGCACGAGCGGCGCCCACGGGTGGGCGGGAGTCGGCAGCAGGGCGGTCGCGAAGGCGGCGACGACGCAGCAGACGTAGAAGGCGCGCGTTCTCGCGGCGCCCAGCCGCACCGCGAGGGTGATCTTTCCGGTGGCCGCGTCGGTCGGGATGTCGCGCAGGTTGTTGGTGGTCAGCAGCGCGCAGGCGAGCAGGCCCACGGGCACGGAGCCGGCCAGGGCTTCCCAGGGCACCCGGCCGGTCTGGACGTAGACGGGGGTGCAGACGAAGACGACGCCGTGGTAGAGGAAGATGCTGATCTCGCCGAGGCCGTGGTAGCCGTACGGCCGGGAGCCGCCGGTGTAGAACCAGCCGCCGAGCGCGATGAAGGCGGTGACGGCCAGCAGCCACCAGGAGACCGTCACGGCCAGGTACAGGCCGGCGAGGGCGCCGATGCCGTACAGGACCGCTCCGTGCCGGAAGACCTGCCGGGGCGTGGCGCGTCCCGAACCGACCACGCGGGTGGGGCCGGCCCGGTGGTCGTCCACGCCGCGTACGCCGTCGCTGTAGTCGTTGAAGAAGTTGGTGCCCAGGACGAAGCCGAGCACGAGGACCACCGTCAGCACGGCGCGGGACGGGTCGAGGGGGCCGGACGTGTGGGCGACGGCGGTGCCCACCGCCAGCGGCGCATAGCTGACGGGCAGGGTCTTGAGCCGGGCGCCGATCACCCAGTTGTGGACGGCGCCGGTCGGGAGGTGCTGTAACTGGGTCACTTCTTCGTTCCCACGCCCAGGTAGAGGACCGATGTGGAACGGGTGCGCACCAGGCGCACCGCGTCGAGCCGCCCGGCCGCGTAGCGGGCCATGTCGCGCAGGCGCGGGCGCAGGCCGAGCAGGGTGAGCTCCACGCCGTGCCGGCGGGCGGCGGTGGTCAGCCGCTTCCGGTTGACGAACAGGTGGTGGTCGTGGGTGCCGCGGGGCGGGTGGCCGGCGATCGGGACGTTCTCGGCGAGTGTGATCGAGACGAGCCGGGCCGTCCGGGTGTCGGCGATGGTGTCGACGACGAGGGTGCCTCCGGGGCGCAGTACCCGGCAGGCCTCCGCGACCACCGCGAAGGGGTCGGGGACGTGTTCGAGGCACTGTCCGGCGGTGACGGCGTCGAAGGTGGCATCGTCGAAGGGCAGCGCGGTGGCGTCGGCCCGGACGGTCTCGGCGTAGCCGTGCCGGCGGGCCTCGCGGAGCGACAGCTCCGACAGGTCGACGCCGACCGCGCGGTAGCCCTTGGCGACGGCGTGCGGGCCGAACAGGCCGCCGCCGCAGGCGATGTCGAGCAGCCGGGCCTCCTCGTGCCGGGCGCCGGGGACGAAGTCGGCGCGGGCGCGCGCGATCCAGCCCAGCGGCGCGAGCGCCCCGCGGGGGTCCCACCACTGGTCGGCGAGCTCGTCGTAGTCGGAGATGAAGTCCTTCCTGATCTCCGATGTGTCTCCGTTGCGCGCAAGCAATGCGGTCTGCCCCGTTCTCCCGCTCTCCGGTCGCGGACGTGGCGGCGGGCGCGCGGGCGGGCCCGGCCGGTCGCGGGAGAGGCGGGTCCGGTGTCGGAATGGCGAATTCTTCCGTGCCGCACCGGGGTTGGAACACTTCGGCCGGGCGCGGCGCGGGGGAATGTCGGATCACCTTAGGCAGGGCGCCCGCTCGGCACAACGGCCGAAGGGGAAACTGACAGGGGTGTGCCAGGCATTCCTGCCACATTTCCCGGCGGACTGCCAGAAAGCCGCCCGGGTGGGTTGGGACCGGCGGCGCGTTCCACGGGTGCTGCCGGTTCGCCGTGCCGCTTACCGCTGCGCGGGAGCCGTCCGTGGTCTACGGTGACGGCGGTGACCGCCGCTCCGAACGTGGCGTCGCACCGGCCGACTTGGCGCGCCGGGACGCCGGGGCCCCGCATCACTCGCCCGTTTCCGGCCCCGTCGCGGCCCGCGTTCTCGCGCGGAAGCCCGGTGGGATTTCCGGCGGGCCTCGGGTGGCCGGAGAACCGTTCGCGCGCGCATGTTTTCGCGCACGGATGTTTTCGCCCACGTGCCGCCACCGGGGGGGCTTTCGGTGGACCGGGCCGCGGGACCACATACGGAATACCGCCCGCCGGAAAGCCGCGGGCGGTTCGGGGAAGGTGTCGTATGACGCGAGAATTCGGCAGCGATTTCGGGCGTTCCCGCTTCGTTCCTCCCGAGAGGGTCGTCCGGGAGGGACCGGACGGAACCGTCGGGGACATCATGCGGCGGGCCGCCTCCTCCGGCCCCGGCCTGGCCGTACGCGGCGCGGGCCGATCGTGCAACACGCAGACGCTCACCCGGGGGACCGTGCTGCACAACCTGCCCGGCGACGCGGCGCCCCGGTTCACCGGAGAGGAGGGGCTGGTAGAGGTTCCGAGCGGTATGACGTGGTACGCGCTGGAGACCTGGCTGAACCGGCACGGCCGTGCCAACCCGGTCCTCCCCAGCTACCTCGACCTCACGGTGGGGGGCACGCTGTCGGTCGGGGGCTTCGGCCTCGGGTCGATACGGTCCGGTCTCCAGGTCGACCAGGTGCGGGAGATCGAGCTCGTCGACGGTACGGGGCGCGCGCTGCGGTGTTCCGCCGACGAGAACGCCGAGTTGTTCCGGTTCGCCCTCGGCGGGGTGGGGCAGCTGGGCTTCATCGGGAGGGCGGTGCTGCGCACGGTGCCGTACCAGGGCACCAGCCGGGTCTCCCGCGTCGGACACGACGGTCTGCGGGACCTCGTGGCCTTCATGCCGCGCGCCGCCCGGGAGCCGGGCATCGCCGGCTACTTCGGCATGTACGACCGGACCTCCTGGTACTCGCAGGTGTCGTGGGCGGCCGGTGCGGCACCCGACCCCCGGGAACAGGCCGTTCCCGACTACCCCTTGCGACTGCACCGGGAGGTCGGGGACCACCTCGCCCCGCTGCTCCACGGGGAGACGCACGCCAACCTGTGGGCGGACTACGTCCTCGACGAGGCGGGCCTGCACGCGTTCGCGGCGGTGCTGGAGCCCCTGTTGGACGAGCCTCCGCTCTCCGACACCCTGGTCAGCCTCTACTTCCTGGTGGCCGAACGCCCTCGGCCGGCCACGCCGTTCGTCTTCGCCCCCGTCCTGGACGCCCCCGTCCACTACGGAGTCGGCGTCTTCGCGTCGGTCCCCCGCTCCGACGAGCGGGCGCTCTCCGCGACGGGCCGCGTCCAGCGGCACCTCCTCGAAACCTGCGCACGGGCGGGCGGACGGCCGTACCTGTACGGCGCCCACGCACTGGACGCCGGCCTCCTCCACACCTTCTACGGCGGTCCGGCCCTGCGCCGCCTCGCCGAACTCCGCGACCGGCACGCCCTGACCCACTTCAACCGGCGGGCGTTCGGCGGTGTCCGGCCGTAGGCGCCGCCCGCCGTCCGGGCCCGACGGACGCACCGACTTGTGGCAGGGACGTGACAAGATCGTAAGCGGAAGGGGCCTTCTCGTCTCTTAGGGTGTTCGCGCGGCGTCCGCCGCATCGAACGAGTACCACTTCCGGAGGATCCGTGCGTCGTATATCCCTCGCACTCACCACGGCCACCCTGATCGGCGCCGCCGGCGCCCTGGCCGTTCCCGCGCAGGCCGCCACCCCGGCCGCCGCGCCGCGGGCCGCCACCGTGGCGGCCAAGGAGTGCCACGAGGACAACGCCATGATCTACACCGACGGCACCCGCCTGCGGACCAAGGCGAGCACGTCGGGGGCGGTCAAGGGCCAGCTCTACTTCAAGGACCCGATCCGGATCCTGCGCAAGTCCGGCGGCTGGGACTACGTGCAGCTGAAGGCGAAGAGCCGGGGCGGCCTGGCCAAGGGCACGCGCGGCTGGGTCGCGCACAAGAACATCATCCCGCCGTTCTGCGGTATGTGATCCGGGCGTTCCGTCCCTGACGGTGACGGTCGCGAGGGGCTCCGGCGGACGGCCGCCGGGGCCCCTCCCCCGTCGTCCCGCCTCAATCCCCGCGCTTCCACACCGGGCGGAAGCGGAGGATCTCGGCGGTGGCGGCACCACTGGTGACGAACGGGTCGGCGGCCACGGCCGCCTCGATCTCGGACCGCTCGCCCTCGGCGACGACCAGCCCGCCCGTGCGCGGCTCCAGCGGGCCGGCCAGCCGCGCGAGGCCCTTGGCGAAGACACCGTCGGGGTTGGCGTAATGAGCCTCCTTCATCTCGTCGATCCTCTCCAGCGGGGCGCGGTAACGAAACACGATCACGTACATGCCTCCAGTAAGCGCCGCCGACCCCGTCCGGCGCCAAGACCGATCACCCGGGGAGGGGCATAGGATGCGACCTATAACCGCTGATCAGGAGGGGTGGCCGAGGTGGAGGAGCCGGACGGGGACGGGATGTCGGGCATCGAGCTGCGGCACCTTCGGTACTTCGCCGCGGTCGCCGAGGCCGGTACCGTCACCGAGGCGGCCCGGCGGCTGCGTGTCGCGCAGCCCAGCCTCAGTCAGCAGATCGGGCGGCTGGAGCGGCGGGTCGGGACCCCGCTGTTCCGGCGGACGCCGCACGGCATGGTGCCCACCGAGGCCGGACGGCTGCTGCTGGAGGGCACCGTCCGGGCCTTCGACGAGCTGCGGACCTCCGTCGCCGCCGCGCGCGCCGTCCCGCCGACGACGCGTGTCGGGGTGTGCCGGGGCGTGGCGCAGACCGTCGTCGCCGCGGCGGAGGAGCTCCTGACGCGCGGCCGGCGCCTGCGGCTCGTCTACGAACAGGCCGACTCCGGGCGGCAGGGCGAGCTCCTGCGCGGCGGCGCCCTGGCCTTCGGGATCCTGCGCGCGCCCGTCGACACCTCCGGCCTGACCGTGCGGACGCTCGCCGACGCACCGCTCGGCGTCCTGCTGCACGTCCGCCATCCGCTGGCGGAGCGGCCGGAACTGACCTGGCCGGATCTGTCGGGCCGGCGCCTGCTGTGGTTCCCGTCCGGCCGGGCGCCCGGTTACGCGGCAGAGGTCCTCGCCCACGTGGGCGCGCGCGGGTGGACGCCGGAGACCGAGGTCGACGCGGACGGCGGCCACACCCTCTTCCGGCACCGTCTCATCGGCGACCACGGGCTGGTCGCGCTGCGGACCCGCGCCGCTTCCCTCGGCGATCCGGACCTCGTCTGGCGTCCCGTCGGGCCCGAACCACCGCGCGAGCGGCTGCTGCTGGCCGCCGCGGCGCGCACTCCCTGGGCGCGCCGGCTGACCGACGCGCCCGGCGGGGACACCGGAGCCTGACCTCCCCGGCCCGCCGGAGGCCGCCCCGGAACAGCGGTCCCGCCCGTCCTCCCGGCGCCGGCGCGGGCGGAAGCGGAATCCGCCATGTGGCAGCCACGGCTCCCCACGCCGCGTGAGACTCGCGCCCGCCCGCGCGGCCCGCGCGGGAAACCCCACTCCAACACGCCCGCGGCGGCCGCTTCCCGACGCTCCGGACCGCGCCCCACCATGAGGGGCAGGAATCCGGAACAAGAAGGGGAATCCCGTGAAGTCGAGGTATTTCCTCCGCGCCCCGGCGGCGGTGGTCACCGCGGGTCTGCTGCTCGCCGGTCCGGCCGGAGCGGCCTTCGCCGCGCCGCCGGACGACACCCCGAGCGCGTCGAGCGGTCCGGCGAGCGGCGCGCCCGACGGGGGCGCGGCGCACGACGACGAGCCGAACGGCGGAGCGCCGCAGGAGGACCTGGCGGCCTCCTGGAAGGCCGACGGCTGGTACCACGACGAGCACTCCTGCAAGGAGGCCGGCAAGAAGGGAAAGCAGCAGGGCAAATGGCACGATTACCGCTGCAAGAAGGAGGAACGGCACCACGGCCACTACGACTACGAGTGGCACCTGTACTACCGCCGCTGAGCGGTAAGGGCGTGCCGGACGGGGGTTCCGGGGGCCGGTCCCGGGACCGGCGCCCGGAGACCGCGCGGCGGCGTCACTCGTCGATGCGGTACGAGTCGCCGTACACCTTCCACTTGAGCGGGGGCGTGAGGTCGAAGTTGCCCTCGTTCAGGAAGACGCGCTGGGCCGTGTCGATCCGGCTGGTGTCGCTGTGGGCCTTCTCGGACTTCATCACCTTCTTGCGCGCGTCGAGAAAGGCGTTGAGGTATGCCTTCTCGTCCCCGCCCTGCGCCGGGGGCTTGGCCTTCTTCAGGGCGGCCTTGCGGATGCCGCCGAAGCTGTCCTTGTCGTCGCCGGGGCCGTGCATCACGATCGCGTCGTAGTAGACGAACTGCCCGAGGGCGCGCAGTCCGTCCTTCTTCGCCTGGCCGACGGCCGGGTCGAAGTACATGCGGTCGCGCAGGTCCTCCTGCGCGTCCTGGAACGCCTTGTCCCGGGCGGCCTTGTGCCACGCCTCCTCGAAGGGCTTGCCGAGGCCGGCGTGCGTGTCGGACCCGTTGGCCTTGCGCAGGGCGGGCAGGAAGCGGGCGAGCGGGTTGCCGGGCTTCCTCTCGGTGTACTCCTCGACCAGCTTGAGCATGTCGCCGGTGCCCGAGGTGAAGCCGATGATGCCGCCGGTGTAGCCGCGGCCGTCGTCGTACGGCTCGATGTAGTCGAAGTAGTCACGCCATTGGAGCGAGGAGTTCTCCGCGCTGCAGACCAGCCGCATGGCGATGTCCTTCTTGTGCGGGTCCTCCAGCCCGGACGCGGCCGCCCGTATCGGGGAGGACGACGCGACGGCGGGTCCGACGACGGGTTGGGCGGCCGCGGCGGCGGACGTCCCGCCGAGGACGAGGGCGGGCAGGGCCAGGGTCACGCCGGCGAGGGCGGTGAGGGGGAGCTTCTTCGACGTGCGCTGCGGCATACGGGTCTCCGTTCCGATGGGACGTCAGAGGGGCCGGCCGTCGGACGGTGTGGGTCCTCTCGGCCGATCACGACGCATTGAAGCGGTTTCGTCACTTCCGCCACAAGGGCCAATTCGCTCAAGTGCGCGTAAAGGGCGGGGAAACCGCACGTTCCGGCCACTTTCGGCCGCCTCCCCCACCGGGCCCCTATCCGCTTCACAAGATCCTTACAAGCATGTCGCTCCCCTTGCCGCAAAGCCTCGTTGGGCACGGCGTGTCGATCACTTCCGCCCCCGTACCCCCGTCCGCACCACCGCCCACAGCGCCCCGTCCCCCCGGCCCCGACCTCGAAGAGCTCAGCGAACTGCTGTTCCGGGACGGGCCGGAGGATGCCCACGGCCCCTGGCGCGCGGCGGTCTCGGCCGACATCTTCCGCCACCGGTCCGGTCTCCCGACGGAGGAGCGGCAGCGGCTCGCCTACACGCGTCTCAGAGCCCTCGGCACCGGGCTGCCGGATCCCGAACGGCTGGCCCGCGACCCGCGCGGACTGGCCGCGCTGCACGAGTGGACGGCGGTGGTGGACGGCGCGACGGCCACCGTCGCCGGCATCCACTACAACCTGTTCCTGGGCAGCCTCCTCGACGACGGCGTGTCGCCGCCCCGCGACCTGTCCGAGTTCACCACCCTCGCCCGCGTCGGCACCTTCCTCTGCACCGAGCGGGCGCACGGCAACGACGTTGCCGCGCTGGAGACCACCGCGCGCCACGATCCGGAACACGACGGGTTCGTCCTGCACACTCCCACTCCCGGGGCCCGGAAGTTCATGCCCAACACCAGCGCGGTCGGCGGGCCCAAGAGCGCGGTCGTCGCCGCGCGCCTGCTGGCCGGCGGCCGGGACCACGGTGTGTTCCTGTTCCTCACCCCGCTGAGCGACGACCGGGGCACGCTGCCGGGCGTCACCGTGGCACCGCTGCCCGAGCGGACCGGCAGCCCGGTCGACCACTGCGTCACCGCCTTCGACCACGTACGCCTGCCGCGCACGGCGCTGCTCCAGGGTCCGCACGGGCGGCTGCTCCCGGACGGCGGCCTGGCCGCCGCCGTGCGCAATCCCCGCAAACGGGTGCTGCACGCCATCCGCCGGGTTACCGTCGGCAAGCTGTGCATGAGCGCCGCCACCCTCGGCGGCTGCCGCGCCGCGCTGGCCATCGCCGTGCGCTACGCCCACCTCCGCACCGTCTCCGGGCCGGTGGCGGGGCGGCGCGTCCCGCTGGCCGCCCACCGCAGCCACCAGGCGCCGCTGCTCGGGCATGTCGCGGCCGCGTACGCCATGACGTTCCTGCACCGGGCCGTCACCGAGCGCCTGCTCACCGCCGGCCCCGACGAACAGGCGGACACGGAACGGCTGGTGGCCGTCGCCAAGGGCTGGATCACCTGGCGGGCCCGTGACATCACCATCGAGTGCCGGGAACGCTGCGGTGCCCGGGGCCTGTTCCCCGTGAACGGCCTGGCCGAGTACCCCGCGAACGCGGACGGAGCCATCACCGCCGAGGGCGACAACCTGGCCGTCTGGTGCAAGGCCGCCGCAGAGATGATCTTCGGTGCGGATCTCGTTCCGGACGCCGCGCCTGCCACGGGCGTCGAGGACCTCGCCGACCCGCGCTTCCTGCGCCGTCTGATCGCCGCCGACCAGCGCCGGTGGCACGCGTCCGCGCGGGCCCTGCTCCGCTCCGCGCCCGGAACGGGCGCCGACGCGCCGGGCGTCCCCGGAGCCGACGCGCTCGGCCGGTGGAACCACGCCTCGGACGCCGCCCTGAACATGACCCGGTCCTTCGCGCTGGGCCTCGCGGCCGACGCGTTCCTGGTCGCAAGCGCCCGGGCCGCGCACCCGGGGACCCGGGCCGTGCTCGACGGCCTGTGCGCGCTGTTCCTCCTGGCGGAGGTCACACCGCGCTCGGGACGGCTGCTGGCCGACGGCAGACTGACCGCCGGCCAGGTCCGCGTCCTCCCCGAGGTGGCCAGGGACCTGACCGCGCGCCTCGCCCCGCTGCTGACGGTGCTGACCGAAGCGTTCCGGATCCCCCCGGAGCACTTGGCGTCACTGCCGTTGCTCGCGGACGAGCCGTCGGCGGAGCCGGACGGCAGCCTCGCCGGCGGGTGACGGGCGCGATACGGGACGATCGCGGCGCGGACGACATCGCGGCACGGACGGCCGATGTGCGCGGAGCCGCCCGTAAGGCCGGGGCGAGAGGCGGGAGGGCGAAGGGCGGGGAAGGAAGGGCACGGAAGGGCATGGAAGGGCACGGAAGGAATGGCGGGAAAGGGACAGTCACATACCCTGCCTCCCGATAGGGCTGTCCGTTTCCGTTGTGGCCTGATTCCGTAACCCGGCACGGGGGCGCGTTGACAAGTTTTCAACGAAGGCTGTTCACTGCCCGATGCGAGCAGCCGGTCATGTGGCGGGGCGGAATCGCACGCGTGTGACGCCGTTCTCCTGTCACGGCGCCCGTCCTCCGGCGGCTTCCGCGGCCGGCGCGCCCCCCGTGCCCGATCGTGGAAGCCTGCCGTACGGCCGCTGCCGCGCCGTCCGGCCTAGCCGCACCCCGCACCGCCCCTGCCCTGCCCCACCGTGCCCGCCGCAACAGAGCCATCCGCCCCTTCCTCCCCGGGAGCTCTCGTGAGACAACACCACCGCTTAGCCTCACTGCTGTCCGCCGTGGTCGCCGTGACGGGTCTGGCCGTCGTCGGCCCGACCGCCACCACCGCGTCGGCGGCCCCCGCCGCCCGGGCCGCCGGGACCTGCGACAGCGCGCCCAACTGGACCGCGGGCACCTGGTATCCCGCAGGAACGGTCGTCCGCTACACGGACGGCAAGTACTACGTCGCGGAGCACGACAACCCGGGCTACGACCCGCTGATCAGCACCTGGTACTGGGACCCGTACACCTGCTCCGGCGGCAACCCCCAGCCGGGCGGCTTCGTCGTCAGCGAGGCGCAGTTCCGGCAGATGTTCCCGAACCGGAACGGCTTCTACACCTACAGCGGTCTGGTCGCGGCCCTGAAGGCATATCCGGGCTTCGCCAACACGGGCAGCGACACGGTCCGCCGGCAGGAGGCCGCGGCCTTCCTCGCCAACGTCGACCACGAGACCGGCGGCCTGGTGCACATCGTGGAGCAGAACACCGCCAACTACCCGACGTACTGCGACTGGAAGCAGCCCTACGGCTGTCCGGCCGGGCAGGCCGCCTACTACGGGCGCGGCCCCCTCCAGCTCAGCTGGAACTTCAACTACAAGGCGGCCGGTGACGCGCTCGGCCTGGACCTGCTGAAGAACCCGTGGCTCGTGCAGAACGACGCGTCCGTCGCCTGGAAGACGGCGCTCTGGTACTGGAACACCCAGCGCGGGCCGGGCAGCATGACGCCGCACGACGCGATGGTCAACGGCCGGGGCTTCGGGCAGACGATCCGCAGCATCAACGGCAGCGTCGAGTGCGACGGCAAGAGCCCCGCGCAGGTGCAGCACCGGGTGGACAGCTACCGGAAGTTCGCCCAGATCCTGGGCGTGGCGCCGGGCGGCGACCTGTACTGCTGACACGGCGGCCGGACGCGGACGGGCCCCGGCGCCGGACGGACCCGCCCGCGTCCGCGCGACGCGGTACCGCGGCCCGGCCCCGGGCTCGTCCCCGGCTCACTCCCCGGCCGCGATCCGGCCGCCGCTCCGGGTGAACCGCCACAGCACATGGACGACGCGCAGCCCTCCGAGGACGGACCCCAGCGCCGTCCCGGTGACCACCAGCGCCTTGCCGACGGCGGCGGGCAGGTCCCAGACCAGGACCGGCCCGGCGACCGCCGCGAACACCACGAACCCCAGGAAGCACGCGCTGAACAGCGCGTATCCGATCTCGACGGTGACGGCGTCCCGCTCGGCCTGACTGCGTGTCCCTCTCCCCATCCGCCCAGCTTCCCACGCCCGGTCGGACCGCGGACCCCCTGGGGGACTTTCCGGCCACGGGCGGCCGGAAACGACCGGCCGCCGGGCCCGGCGCGCCGAGTCCGGCGGCCGCACGGCGAGCGGGCTACCGTCGGCCGGATGGACCTGCTGCTGATGTCCGACACCCACCTGCCGAAACGGGCCAAGGCCCTGCCGCCGGAGCTGCTCGACCGGGTTCCGCGGGCCGATGTGGTGATCCACGCCGGGGACTGGGTCGACACCGCCACGCTGGACCTGCTGGAGGAACGGTCACGGCGGCTGCTCGCCGTATATGGCAACAACGACGGGCCCGAGCTGCGGGCCCGGTTGCCGGAGGTGGCGTACGCCGACCTCGGCGGGCTGCGGTTCGGGGTCGTGCACGAGACCGGCGCGGCCCAGGGGCGCGAACGGCGCTGCGCGCGGCGCTTCCCCGATCTGGACGTGCTGGTCTTCGGCCACAGCCACATCCCCTGGGACTCCACGGCCGAGGGCCGGCTGCGGCTGCTCAACCCCGGCTCCCCCACGGACCGCCGCCGGCAGCCGCACCGCACGTACATGACGGCCCGCATCGCGGAGGGCCGGCTCACGGACGTACGGCTCCACGCGCTGCCCGGCCCGGGCGCGGCGGGGTGACGCCGGAGAGCGGAGGCACCCGGTGCCTTCAGCCCGCCGCGCTCACCCCCGCCGGAGGGCTCGGGCGCGCGTCGAGGTGGGACATGGAGTCGAGGAACATGACCGTCATGCCGATGCAGGCCGTCGCGGCGATCAGGCCCACGACGAGCCCGATGATCGCCGGAAGGAGCTCGTCCGCCGTACCGCGCCGCACCTTCACGCACCCCACCACACCGCAGATCACCGCGGCCACGCCCAGCAGGGCGGCCAGCGGGATGAACCAGAGGGTGCACGCGGCCAGTACGGCTTTCAACGCCAAGACGAGGGCGATCATGCCGGGCGTGTTCGGCCTCTTCCGGCCGGGGGACGGGGTACGGGGGGTGCTGTGCTGCGAGGACATGCGGTGATCACACCGCACGGCGGGCCGCGCGCGCGTGCGCCGCCGCACTCAGCCGTTCCCGCCGCGCCCCCGGCGGCGGTGGGTACGGGTACTCATGACGGGCTCGCGCGATACGGGTACCGAGGGGAGCCGTGCGGGGTCCGGCCTCAGCAGGAGGCGTAGACGTACTCCCGGGAGCCGGCGGGGCGGACGTCGCGGTCGCGGAGGGTGATGGACAGCTTGCCGCCCCAGGCCCGGCAGGCGGTGGTGAAGTCCTTCCTCCCGTACTCGATGTCGAAGATCCGGCCACCGTAGGCGTCGCCGTAGGCGGAGCACTCGTTGTAGCGCGCGCACTCCTCGACGACGGCGAAGTCGAAGCCGATGCGGGCGCGCCGGGGCAGCAGGTCGGCGGTGTTCTTCTGGGCGACGGCCAGGCGGTGCCGGTGGGCACGGGCGGTCAGGAGGCGGGCGAAGGCGGCCGCGTGCTCGGCGGTGAGCTTCCCGTCCGAGCGTTCGTAGGAGTCGAGGTTGTCCGGCTCCACCGCGTCGAACCCGGCGTCGGCGCAGCCGTCGATCCAGGGGCCGACGACCTTCATGAGGGCGTCGCGCTTGGGGGGGGTGGAGATGTCCAGCAGGGGCTCGTCCCAGTCCTCGTCGATGACGAGGTGCCCGTCGTCGTTCTTCAGGAGCAGGTCGGGGTGGCGCTTCTTCCACCAGTCGACGGCGTCACCGGGCTGCGTCTGGAAGGCGTTGACGTAGCAGATGTTGTACATCCCGGCGGCCGGGCGGGCGGTACGGTCGCGGGAGACGGCCCGCACCCCGCGCGGCGGCGGATACGCGCCGCCGAGCTGGTAGTCGAAGGCGGTGTCGGCGTCGGGTATCCACACCTTCTCCTTCTCCTCGGCCTCCTTGCCCGGGGCTTCTTTCTCCCGGGCCTCCTTCTCCCGGGTGTCGGCGTGCGCGGAGTCGCGAGGACCGGTGTCCTCGTGCGATCCGGCGGCGGAACAAGCCGTGACAAGGGCCGTGGTGAGGGCCATGACGGCGATCGTGGCGCGGGAGCGGAGAATCGTCACGAAGTCACCCTACGGTCCGGCCGCGTGGACGGGCCGACGCGGTGCCCCCGCTCCCGTCCCCTCCGGGGCCGCGCTCCCTCCACGGCGACCGGGACGACCGGGCCGGTCCGCCCCCACGCGGGACGGACCGGCCGGAAGGTTGGTCGGGGTTCGGCTCAGGTGCGGACCATGAACCACGCCCCGACGCCGTTGCAGCCGGTCGACGAGAAGGTGGTGTTGCGGTAGCCGGGCGGGATGGGGGAACCGGAGCAGGCCCACATGCGGTTGCGGATCTGTTCCTGGTACCAGGAGCCGATGCCGTTGCAGCCGGTGCGGTTGTGGTTGGTGTTGACGTAGTTGGGCGGGATCGGGGAGCCGGCGCACGTCCAGCGGCCGTCACGGGCCAGCTCGTGGTACCAGGAGCCGATGCCCGTGCAGCCGTTGCGGTCGTAGTTGGTGATGACGTAGCCGGACACGATCGGTGAGCCCGAACACGTCCAGATGCCGTCCTTCACGGGCTGCTGGTACCAGGATCCCGCGCCCTGGCAGCCGGTGCGGTCGTACCCCGTGATGACCCAGCCGGCCGGGACGGGAGCCCCCGAGCAGGACCACTTGCCCTCTCTGGCGGCCGCCTCGCCGGCCGTCACACCGCTGAGGCCGGCCACGAGCAGCGCGACCGCGCCCATGGCCGCGGCGATCCTGCCGCGCGGGGTCGTGCCGTCGGCCTTCCGCGCCCTCGACGCGAGTCGCCGCGCGTCCCACCACGCCCGCAACCGTCCGTCCATGTCCCACCGATTCCCTTCGTCATGCCCCGTACCGGGGCTTCCGTCGGCGGTAAGGACACCGGAGCGGGGCCGGAAAGTCATCAGGCGGGACGTCGGTGTGAGAAGCACGTCACCGCACCCGAACACCCGATCGAATCGCGGGGGATGTGGTAGCGGGCCGGCGGCCGCGAGCCCGCTCGCGCGCCGTCAGTGGGCCGGCCCCACGCGTTCCGTGGCACGGGCCGCCGTGCGGAGGGCGGCGAGGAGGACGTCGGACGACTGCGCGCCGCTCACCGTGTGGCCGTCCGGGAAGAGGAACAACGGCACGCCCCGGACCCCGAGTTCGGCGGTGGCCCGGAACCCCGCGGCCACGGCGGCCGCGTCGTCCTCCGGGCCCCCGTGGACGCCGCTCCGCTCGGCGACGTCCCGCAGGACGGCGGGGTCGGCGACGTTGCGGCCCTCGGTGAAGTAGGCGTCGAACAGCAGGGCCACGGTCCGCTCCCCCACGCCTTGGGCGGCCGCCCGCGCGACGAGGCCGTGGGCCGCGCCGGTGTTGGCGAAGACCGCGCGGTCGAAACGGACGTCCAGCCCGCTGCGAGCGGCCAGTTCCGTGAAGTCGGCGGTCCGTTTCCCGGCCGACGGCCCGAAGACCCGGCGATGGACGTCGCGCAGCGGTTCGCCCTCCACGGGGGCGTCCGGCGCTACTTGGAACGGCAGGAAACCGGTCTCCACGACCCCGCCCTCGGCCCGGAACCGCTCCACGGCCCGCAGGTAGTGGGCGAAGCCCAGGAACGACCAAGCGCACGCGATGTCCAGCACGATGCGGACCTTCATGACGGGAACTCCCTTGAGACGGACGGGGGCGCGGACGGCGTGCCGACGGCCGGCGGAAGGCCGTCGTCGGTGCCGCGTCTCCTTGTACGGCCTCGAATCTATGACCGCGCCGACCGGGTCCGCATCCGTCGGGTGACGGGGTCGGACCGGCCTGGTCACGGCGGTCGGCGACGGGGAACGGAGGCCCGGTGACCGCTGCTCGCCCCTCCCCGCCGCCGCCCGGACCCGCCGAGTGACGGACCGTCGGTTTTCGGCCGCCGGGTCCGGCGGGTGGTTACGATCACCGCGCAGGGCGTCCGGCCCCGCCCGGTCCGTTCGGCGGTCCGGGCGGGGCACGAGGAAACAGTCAGTCAGGGGACGTGGGATGGCGAGAGCCGAGACGACGAGAGCCGGGGCCAAGCGGACGGGTACGGCGCGGCGGGCCGGGTTACGGCGCGCGGCGGCGGTGGCGGTGAGCGCCGCCGTGCTGGCCACGGTGGGCGTGTCCGGGGCGGTGGCCGCGCCGCGCACGGCGGTGGAGCCGGATACCGCGGGGGTGCGCGCCGCGCTGGAGCGGACGGTCCGCGCGGGCGCGCCCGGCGCCTTCGCGGTGGTCCGCGACCACGGCGGCACCGGCGGCGACCGGTCCGTCGCGGTCGGCAAGGCGAACCTGGACGGTACGCCGATGAACGCGGCCTGGCGCTTCCGGGCCGGCAGCAACACCAAGATGTTCACCTCCGTCCTGCTGATGCGCCTGGTCGAACAGGGCCGCGTCGATCTGGACGGGCGCATGCGCGACTACCTGCCGGCCGGCACGCTGCCGGAGGGCTGGAACATGACTGTGCGGCAGGTCATGCAGCACCGGGCGGGCATCTACGACCACACCAACGACCTGCTGGAGCAGGCGGGTGAGGAGACCACCAGCGCGTTCGAGAAGCGCATCCGCGACACGGTCTACCGCCCCGCCGACCTGGTGGCCATGTCGGTCCGGCACGGCGTGCAGTACCCGCCCGGGACCCGGTACGCGTACACCAACACCGGCTACGTGCTGCTGGGCATGGCCGTGGAGCACCTGACCGGCCGCCCGTACGGGGAGGTGCTGCGGGAGCAGGTGATCGAGCCGCTGGGGCTGCGGCAGACGTCGTTCGTGGTGCCGGACAAGCGCATCGAGGGCCCGCACGTGACGGGCTACCTGACGAACGACGACCGGTCCCGGCCGCTGCTGGACTCGACGGAGCAGAACGGTTCGTGGGTCTGGAGCGCGGGCGCGGTCCTCTCCTCGGCCGACGACATGGACCGCTTCCTGTCCACCGTGCTGGCCGGCGACTCCGGCGGGCTGGTCTCCGACGCGTCGGTGCGGCTGATGACGAGCGCGCTGCCCACCACCACGGCCGGGACCGGCTACGGGCTGGGGCTGCGGGAGATCGCGCTGTCCTGCGGGAAGGTGTACGGGCACGGCGGCATCGTCCAGGGGTACCAGACCCAGTCGTTCGCCACCCGCGACGGCCGGCGGACGGTCGTGGTCTTCGCCAACGCCTCCAACAACGGCGCGGTGACGCAGGGGCTGACCAACACCCTCGAACCCGCCTTCTGCGGATCCGCGAAGCCGGGCGTGACGGCCGGTCCGGGGCCGCGCACGGCCGGCCCCGGCACGCGGCCGGCCACGCCCCGGGTGCCGGTCGTGGACGACACCCGCATCTGAGCGGGGTGCGGGAGTCACCGGCCGAACGGCTGAACGGCCGCACCGCCCGGGCGCCGTGGCGCCGGGCGGTGCGTGCCGCGTCGGTGGGGCGGGCCGGTGAGCGCCGGCGGGCGTCAGCGGACGGGGGCCGGGGCGCGGCGCGCGGCGGTGGCGGGCACGGCCGCGGGCCGGGCGGCGGGGCGGACGCCCACGGCGCTGAGGAGCGCTCCGAGGGCGAGCGCTCCCCCGGCCCAGAGCAGCGCGGCGCGCAGGCCGGGGACGAACCCTGCGGAGGCACCGTCGCCGACGAGCAGGCCCATCACGGCGACGCCGAGCAGCCCTCCGATCTGGCGGGAGGCGTTGAGGACGCCGGAGGCGACGCCGGCGTGGGCGGGGTCGGCCGCGCCGAGCATCGCGTTCGTCATGGCCGGTACGACCAGGCCGAGGCCGGCGCCGGCGACGAGGAACTGGGTGACCACGGCGGCGTAGGAGTGTCCGCCGACGGCCGGGGCGGCGGCCAGGTAGCCGAGGGCCGCGAGGGAGTTGCCCACGACCAGCACGGCGCGGGCGCCGTAGCGCCTGACCAGCGGTCCGGAGGCCAGATTGGCGGCCATGACGGCGGCGGTCATGGGCAGGAAGGCCAGACCGGCGGTGCTCGGCGCGTAACCCCACGCCTCCTGGAAGAAGACGCTGAGGACGAAGACGAGGCCGTAGAAGGCGAAGTTGAGGAGGGCGCCGACGAGCGTGGCGGCGGTGAACGTCCGGTGGCGGAACAGTCGCGGCGGCAGCATCGGGTCGGCGCCGCGCCGCTCGACGGTGACGAAACCGGCCAGCGCGACGGCGAAGACGGCGGCGTACCCGAGGACGGCCGGCGAGGTCCAGCCCCTGCCGTTGGCCTCCACGGTGGCGGCGGTGAGGGCGCCCAGGGCGACGACGGCGAGCAGTTGGCCGGGCAGGTCGAGGGAGCGCCGGGCCGTGGTGCGGGCGGGGGCGGGGCGGGCGTCGGCCCGTGCGAGGAGGATGCCGACGGCGGCGAGGGGCACGTTGACGTAGAAGACGGACCGCCAGCCGAGCGCGTCCACCAGCAGGCCGCCGACGACCGGGCCGAGCGCCAGGGCGAGGCCGCCGGCGGCGGCCCACACGCTGATGGCGCGGGCGCGCCGGGCGGGGTCGGGGAAGCCGGCGTTCACGAGGGACAGGGAGGAGGGCACGATCATCGCGGCGCCCACGCCCTGCAGGATCCTGGCCGCGACCAGCACCCCGAGCGACGGTGCCGCGCCGCAGGCCAGCGAGGCGGCGGCGAAGAGCCCGAAGCCGCCCACGAAGATCCGGCGGGGGTCGAAGCGGTCGCCCATGGCGCCGGCGGTGAGGAGGAAGGCGGCGAAGGTGAGGGTGTAGCCGTTGATCACCCACTCCAGGCCGGAGATGCTGCCGCCGAACTCCGCGGCGAGCGCCTTCGTGGCCACGTTGACGACGCTGACGTCGAGGATGACGACGACGAATCCCAGGCAGGCGGCGACGAGGGTGAGGGCGGAGCGGCTCGGTCGGCGGCCGGACGGGGGCGGGGTGGGTGTCATGGTCCTTCTCCTTGCCTCGGGAGAGTGGTGAAGCGGGCGGGGCCGCGCGATTTCGGCACCCCCGCTAGAGTGTTCGCTGCGAGGCGAACAGTCAGGAGTGTACGCACAGCATCGAACACTCGGCAATCCGGTGCGGCGTGCCGGAGAACGGAGAACAGGACATGGCCACAGGAACACGGGCACAGCGGGAGCCGGACACGGCGCCGACGGCACACCACCGCGCGGCGCCCGTCCACACCGACCCGGCGGACGTACCGCTGGAGACGGCGCTGCTCGCGCTCGCCGACCCCGTACGGCGGACGCTGGTGCGGGAGTTGGCGGCGGCCGGGGACTGGGAGCGCCAGTGCGGCAGTTTCGACGTACCGGTGACCAAGGCGACCCTGAGCCGGCACTTCGCCGTGCTGCGCGAGGCGGGGCTGCTGGAGCAGCGGGACGCCGGGCCGAAACGGCTCAACCGGCTGCGCCGGCCGGAGTTCGACGCCCGCTTCCCGGGGCTGCTCGAACTGGTGCTGCGAGAGGACGGTCCGGCGGGCGACGGGAGGCGGTGACGCGGCTGCCATCGCGCCTGGTGTCTCTCGCGCCCGGCGTTGCTCGTGTCGGGCGCCTTGTGTGTCGGGCGCCCTTCACGCCTGCGCCCGGGGCGGTTACGGCTCGGCCCGGCCGTCCGTTCCCGTCCGGGCCGGAGTGGTCAGCGCCGCCCGGAGGCGGCCGGCCGCTTCCCGCAGGGCGGCGGGGGGCCGGCCGTCCCCGCGCAGCAGGGCCGTCGCGGTGGCGCCGAGGGTCTCCCGCGCCCGCGCCGAGCCGATGCCGGGGACGTGCGGCACGAGATCGTCCACGAGCCGTTCCGCCTCGCGCCAGTCGCCGGCCCGTGCGAGAGCGGCCAGCAGGTGTGCGGTGAACAGCCGCCGGTAGGACGGGCCGGGGGCGGTGGACGCCCGGTGCAGGAAGGGGATCGCCAGATCCGGGCGGCCCAGCCGGGCCATGACCCAGCCGCGGTGGCCCAGCACCTCGTCGTGGTCGATCCACCAGGCCCACGGCGGGTCGTCCGCCGAGGCGCCGTCCAGGAAGCGGCTCTCCGCCCGCGACACCAGCCGCACCGCCTCCCGTTCGCCGCCCAGGGCCGCGACCGCGTGCGCCCGGCGGATCAGAACGAGGCAGTCGACGAGGGCGGGCAGCCGCCGTGCGCCGGCCACCCGTCCGGCGTCCTCCAGGGCCGCCCTCGGACATCCCAGGTGACTCATCAGCATGCTGCGGTTGAGCAGCACCAGCCGTTCCGTCCACCGGTCACCGCAGCGTTCCGCCAGGGCCAGCGCCCGGCGGTCGGCCCGACGGGCGGGCCCGTACCGTCCCGCGTCGAAGAGGATCCACCCCGCCACCTCGTGGAGCTCGGCCAGCGCCGCCAGCCGGTCCGCGTCCCACCGGTACCCGCCGCCCGGGGCGAAGGGGTCCGGGAAGCGCCCCAGGGCGGCGCGGAGTTCGGGCAGCGCGGCCGCGGCTCCGCGCGCGACGTCGGTCGCCACCAGCCGGCCGGCGGCCGACCTGGCGGCGGTGACGAGCTCGTGCCATCCGGGCGCTTCGGGCCGGTCGGCGGGGGCGTAGCGCATCGGGTGATCGTAACGGTGGGGTGTCGTCGGGGTCGACGGGAATCCCGTGACGGGCGGTGCGCCGCCGCGGCCGCCGGGGCCGGCGCGAAACCCGTGGAGCACGGGAAGCCCGTCGGCTACGACGGCCCGTCGGTCACGGCGAACCCGCGACCGGGAAGGGCCGCCCTCTACGGGGAGTCCGTCGTCGGCAGGTACCGCGGCGCGCGCCGGGCGGGCAGTCGGTCCTCGATCGCGGCGCCCAGGGAGAGCAGCCGGGCGTCCTGGCGGTCGCCGGCCGTGAGCAGCAGGCCGACGGGGAGTTCGCCGACGAAGCCGGCCGGCAGCGCCAGGGACGGGTAGCCGGCCACGGCGGCCGGGGTGGAGGAGGGGATGACGTCGTTGTCGCCGCGGGCGCAGTCCGTCGTCCAGGCGGGCGGGTTGGCCGGGGCGGCGATGGCGTCCAGCCGGTGGGCGGACAGGGTCTCGTCCAGGGAGCGCCGCGCGAGGTCCTTCAGTTCGGCGCGGACGGCCCGGTGCTCGGGGCCGCCCGCGGCGGGAGCTTCAAGGGCGCGTTCGAAGAGTTCCAGTCCGGTGAAGCAGGTCCGCTCGGCCGGGTGGGTGCGGGTGAACTCGGCCAGTTCGGCGAGGTCGCGGGGGCCGTCGCGGGTGGCGAGGTAGGCGTCGATGTCCCGGTGGAACTCACTGAGCAGGGCCGGGTATTCGAGCTCGGCGAGCCGGCTCTGGTAGGGCGGGGTCACCTCGACGACCTCCGCGCCGGCGGCGCGCAGGGTTCCGGCCGTGCGGGTCATCAGGGCGTCCACGGCGGTGCCGAGCTCCGGCAGGCGCCACAGGCCGATGCGCTTGCCGCGCAGGGTGCTCGGGTGCCCGCCGGCCGTCTGGGGCGCCGGGGTACCGGTGAGGACGGCGAGGGTCAGGGCGGCGTCGGTGACGTTGCGGGCGAGGGGGCCCGCGGTGTCCTGTTCGGCGGAGATGGGGACCACGCCGGTCTGGTCGACCAGGCCCAGGCTGGGCTTGTGGCCGACCACCCCGTTCATGCCGGCCGGGCACACGATGGAGCCGTCCGTCTCCGTGCCGACCGCCACCTGGGCCAGCGAGGCGGCGAGTGCCGCGGCCGAACCGGAGGACGAGCCGCACGGGTTGCGGTCGAGGACATAGGGGTTGTGCGTCTGGCCGCCCACCGCCGACCAGCCCGACGTCGGCTTGGCTGCACGGAAGTTGGCCCACTCGGACAGGTTGGTCTTGCCCAGGATCACCGCTCCGGCCGCCCGCAGCCGGGCCACCAGCGGGGCGTCGGCCCGGGGCGGCTTTCCGGCGAGGGCGGTCGAGCCGGCCGTGGTCGGCAGGTCGCGGGTGTCGATGTTGTCCTTGAGCAGCACGGGGATCCCGTCGAGGGGGCCGCGTGTGGTGCCGCGCCGGTGTCTGGCGTCGCTGGCCGCCGCCTGGCGTGGTGCGGTCGGGTCGGTGCGCAGCACCGCGTGGATCTTCGGGTCGACGGTGGCGATCCGCCGCAGGTAGGCGCTGGTCAGCGCCGACGAGGTCAGGGTGCCCGCCGCCATGCGCGCCTGCAGTTGGGGAATCGTGGCGGTGTCCAGGTCGACGCCCGGCGGTCCGGCGAGAGGGGACGGGTCGTGGTCGGCGGCCCGTGGCGTCGGCGGGCGGTGGGCGGGGGCCGCGGG
>NZ_JBPQTX010000062.1:0-28197 GCF_051386555.1 Streptomyces sp. URMC 126 | reverse complement strand
GTTGCGGGTGCTGCCCGGTGACGGAGTGGCCGTCGGGGGCGGGGTCTTGGTCGCCGTGGGGTCGGGCTTCGGTGCCGTGGGCGCCGGGGGTATCTCCGGTGCGGGCGGCACCGGCAGTCTGCCCTCGCCCGGTACCGCCGGGTCCGGCGTCCGGTCGGCGGTGGGTGCGGGGGTGGGCTTCCGGTCGCCGTTCGGGCCGTCCTTGCCACCGCCGGTGGTCGGTGTCCCGCCGTCCTCGGGTTCGCGGGACGGACCGCCCGCGTCGTCGCCCTCGTCCTTGTCCTTGTCCTTCTTCTTGCCTTTGTCCTTCGCCTTTCCGGCGTCCTCGCCGGCGCCGGTGCTCTTGTCCGGGCTCGGCGTGGCCGAAGGCGTGCCGGCCGTGGGCGCGTCCGGCGTGGGCGTCCCGTCCGGCTTCGTCACACAGAACGCGTCGCCGAACGGACTGGGCGCCCCCGGCTTGGCGGTGGCCAACTGGGGCGTGAAGCCCATGCCCATGAGCACCGCCGTGGGCATGGCCGCCAGCGCGACGGCCTTCCCCGCGGGCATGTGCAGGCGCGACAGCAGCGGTTTCCTGGGCGCGGCATGGCGCGGGCCGGCTCTCGGGCAGTCGCGGTCGCGCGCGTCGTCGTCAGTCGCCACGGTGGCTCCTGTTCATTCCTTCACCAGCGACGGGCCGGACGGGATCGGGAGGTCCGGCGGCTCCTTCTCCGAGGCGTCCGAAGCCTCCGGCAGCGGCTTCGCCGGGGCCCACGCGACGGCGAGCGCGCCGCCCAGCATCGCCGGGATCATCCCGAGCAGGAACGCGCCGAAGTTGGAGACGACCAGCGAGACGATCCCGAGCAGGATGGCCGCGACCCCGGAGAAGACCCGGGAGTGCCGCTGGAACCACATCGTCAGTCCGAGGACGACGAGCAGGACCCCGATGATCAGTGAGCCCGCGCCCGCCGTGGTGGACAGCCGGATGCTCAGCTCGCCGAACTTCAGGGTCTGGTACGGGATGTACATGATCGGCACACCGGCGAGCATGGTCCACAGACCGGCCCAGAACGGGCGCTCACCCCGCCATGTCCGGAACCTGCGGCGCAGGCCGCCCTTGTCGGCCGGCTGTGGCGGCGTCGTGTCGGCGCTCATGATGTACAGCTCCTCGGAACTGGCGGTCTGGTGCTGTGCGAACCCTGCAGGGCTCTCCTGCCGCTACCCGGCGGTGGAGGGGGCGCGGCGCGGGCACGGGAGCCTCGCGGATCCCGCCCCGGCCGCTCCAGGGCGTTCAGTCGTCCTTGTCGCACTCCTGTGCGCCCATGCTGACGTTCATCTTGAGGTCGGGCAGGGTGAACGATCCGGCCGTGGTGGCCCACGCCTTCTGGTCCACGTCGTCGAACTCGACCGACTTGGCCTGCTGGGCGAAGGAGTTCGGAACCGACTTCTGCGCGTCGCCCGGGTTCTTCGCGGGACCCTTGGTCATGTGGTCGGAGGAAACACCGATGTCGATCTCGTTGAACTTGGCGTTCCCGACTTCCATGCTGTTGGCGTCGAGGTAGAGCTGCTTGGCGTGAACCTTGTTCTTGCCGCCGCCCGCCCGCAGTTTGAGACCCACGTCGCCGAACATCGTCCGAACGTTGACCGCCTGGCAGAGCCTCGTGATGTCGGCCTCTTCCATGCCGACGACCGCGACCGCCTTGTGGTCCTTCGCGCCCTGGTCGATGTCCTCCATGGCGCCGTACTGGGTGAATCCCGTGCCGGAGATGTGCTGGGCCCTCACCTGGAACTGCTGACCGGAAACCTGGAACGACGCCGCCAGCGCGCCCTGCGCGATGGCCATCGTGACCGCCGCGGCCGCGCCCACGCTCGGGACCATGACGACCGCGAACCGCTTCCACCTGGTCCCACCGCGTGCCTGGGACTTCATGACTTGCCTCCTTCTCGGACGTACACCCCCGGCACGGGCCGACGGCCCTGGCCCGGGGTGGGAGACGTGCTACGTCCTCGGAAGCGGAGCGCCGTCGCCATGCGGTGGCCTCCAACGCCATGCCGCGACCGAAACACCGGCGATCACCCCCGAGCGACAACCACGTGGCCACGCGTACGCGCAACCTCGGGGACAGGCCCCGTCGTTGGCGGCGGGGACCCCCCTGTCCCACGGCCGGCGGACAGCCGCCGGTCGCCCCGGTGGGGACCCAGCTCCCGTGGGCCGGCCGGTTGCCGGGCCGCGGTGCTGGACCGGGTTGCGCCGATCGTGGTCGATTCCGGGGCGGGGCACAAGAGGTTCATTACTTGCGAGTAACGCGCGGATAACCACGAGGGGTCCGGTCCGCGACGGGCGGGCACGCGGTGTGAGCGGCGCGATGCCGGAAAGATGACGGCATAACGGGAAAAACCCGGGCGGAAGCCCGGGTTTCCCTTACCGCAAGTAACTACGGCCGCATTTATAAAGATTTGATATACCGCGACCGGTGTTTTCTTTGTGACGAGCGTGTGAGCGGAGTGTTCAGAAGCCGGGGGCGGCCGACGGCCGGCCCGGGATCAGAACAGCGCCCGCGACAGCGCCGTACGCGCCGCCGTCACCCGCGGGTCGTCCGGGCCGATGACGTCGAAGAGCTCCAGCAGCCGGACGCGGGCCGCGTCGCGGTCCTCGCCGGCCGTCCGCCGGATGACGTCGATCAGCCGGCCGAACGCGTCCTCGACATGCCCGCCGACCAGGTCGAGGTCGGCCGCCGCGATCTGCGCCCGGACGTCGCCCGGCGCGTCGGCCGCGGCCTTGCGCACCTGCTGGGCGTCCATCCCCTGGACGCGCTGGAGCAACTCGGCCTGCGCCAGGCCCAGCTTGGCCTCGACGTTGCCCGGGTCGTCGGACAGCACGTTCTTGTACGCCTGGACGGCACCGCCCAGGTCGCCCTTGTCGAGGGCGTCGTGGGCCGCGCCCAGCGCCGCGTCGTGCGGCCCGGCGGGACGCGCCGGCACTTGCGCCTCGTCGGCCGCGCCCGGCGCCACGGGCGCGCCGACGATGCCGAACTGCTGCTCGGCGACCTGGACGAGCTGGTCCAGCACCTGCCGGATCTGCGCCTCGGGCGCCGCGCCCTGGAAGAGCGGCAGCGCCTGGCCGGCCACCACCGCGAAGACCGCGGGGATGGACTGGACACCGAACTGCTGGAACAGCCGCTGGTTGGCCTCGACGTCCACCTTGGCCAGCACGAACCGGCCCGCGTACTCCCCGGCCAGCCGCTCCAGCACGGGGCCGAGCTGCTTGCAGGGCTCGCACCAGTCGGCCCAGAAGTCGATGACGACCGGCACCTCGGCCGACCGCTGGAGCACCTCGTGCTCGAACGACGCCTCGTCGACGTCGAGGACCAGGCGCCCCGCGCCCGCGGGCACGCCGCCCTGGCGCGCCGCCTCGGCCCGCGCCTGCTCCGCCTTCTGCTTGGCTTCCCCGGCCGCCTTCACCGCGGCGAGGTCGACCACTCCACTCATGGACATGTTCCGTGGCTGCATGGGCCTATCCTCCCCCCTCCGCGCGGCGATCGGAAAAGTACGCAGCGGTACACAGCGAATTCGACGCCGGGTCCCCACCTGGCGTCCGTGGTTGTCGCTCACTCTTTCGCTACGACTCGTAGCGTAACTGGAAGCCCACGGCCACGGCAGGGCGCCTCCCGTGATCTGGCTCATACCCGCGCGGCTACCCGGCGGTAAGGTCGCCGTATGACGTCCGCCCCGCAGCCCCCCGCACACCGCGCGAGCGGTCGCACGGGCCGCCCCCGCAGCGCCGAGGCCGATCGCGCGATCCTCGACGCGACCCGCGCCGCGCTGGTGGAACTCGGCTGGGGCAAGCTGACGATGGGCGACGTCGCCGCCCGCGCGGGAGTCGCGAAGACCACCCTCTACCGGCGCTGGGCCGGCAAGAACGCCCTCGTCGTCGACGCCGTCGCCGACCTGTTCGACGAGCACCTCGAACTCCCCGACCGCGGCAGCCTCCAGGCCGACATCGAGGGGGTCGTCCTCCGCTTCGCCGCGCTCCTCGACCGCCCGGAGACCAAGACGGCCCTGATGGCCGTCGTCGCCGAGTCCACCCGCGACGAGGCCCTCCGCGAACGCATCCGCTCGGCGATCGTCGACCGGCAGAAGACGCTCGTCCTCGTCGGGCGCGAGCGCGCCCAGGCCCGCGGCGAACTCCCCCGCGAGGAGGAGCCCGACGTGGCCGCCCGCACCGCCGACCTCATCTTCGACGTCATCGCGGGCGCGGTCGTCCACCGGACGCTCGTCAGCGCGGAGCCGGTGGACGCGGAGTGGGCCCGGGGCTTCACGGCACTCCTCATCGGCGGGCTGGCGGGTGCCGCGGCGGCCGCGCCGCGGTAGGGGTGCCCCAGCCCCGCCCTTTCCCCGTTTCCGCGGGGAGAGCCCCGCACCCCCGGGAACCGTGCTCCGCGCGGTTGCCCTCAAGCGCCGGTCGGCCGGAGGTGATCATTCGCGGACGATCAGGTCCACGAGGTACTTCGGATAGCCGAACCGTGGCCCGAGTTCGACGAACGCATCACGGGTCTTCCTGTCGACCCCGACGCAGTACGCGTTCAAGGAGCGCAGGAACAGCCGGTAGCCGAGGTCTGCGCAGGCCCCTGCGACAGTCTGTTCAAGTGCTGGTACAAGATCGGTCACAGGCTGCCCGTACGTGGGGGTCGTCGTCACACGACTCAGATCGTCCGAGACCGAGCGGATCGCCCGCAGAACCGCATGACGCAACTCCTCGTCCACCACCGGCTGAGACGGCGGAGGAAAGCCTGCGGGATCATCCTGCCGAACCCGGGCGATCCACACTTCTTCCTTCTTGTTCTTCCGTCAAGGCGGCCTCCCAGGTAGGCGGTGCGGACAAGGTATCCACCGGCCAGGTCGCCGGTTACGCCAGGCACTCCTTCACCGCCGCCACCAGCCGTCCCGCCCGTTCGTCGCCCTCGCCGATCATGCGGTTGGCGACGTAGCCGAAGCCGATGCCGAACTCGTCGTCCGCGAAGCCGAGGTGGCCGCCCGCGCCGTCGTGGCCGAAGCTGCGGGGGCCGAGCATGGGGACGGCGGGGGGCGAGTCGAGGTGGAAGCCGAGGCCCCAGCGGACGCCCATGTCGGGGAAGCCGGACCAGGAGGCGCCGGAGGACTGCGGGCGCAGGGCGGCGGTGACCGTGTCCTCGGTGAGCAGCCGGGGGGTGCCGTCGACGCCGGTGACCGCCGCCGCGTACGTCGCGGCCAGGCCGCGGGCGGTGGAGACGGCGCCGGTGCCGGCGATCTCGGCGGTCAGGAAGTCCTTGGAGTTCCAGCCGCGCGGGTGGTCGAGGCCCGGGAAGACGAAGGCGCCGTTCATGGTGAGGATGCGCACGAAGAGGTGCTCGGGGCCCGGGAGGGCCGGCGGCTCGCCGTCGTAGGCGAGGCGGGCGAGGTCCTCGTACTCGTCGTCGGGGATGCCGATCCAGGTGCGCAGGCCCAGGTCGTCGGCGACGGCGGAGCGGAAGTACGCGCCGGGGGTGAGGCCGGTGATCCGCCGGATCAGCTCGCCGGCCAGCCAGCCGAGGGTGTGGCCGTGGTACTCGTGGGCCGTGCCGGGCTCCCAGAGCGGCTTCTGCTCTTCCAGGGCGCGGACGACCGGGGTCCAGGCGGTGATCTCGGCGAAGGACGGGCTCGCGTCGAGGGCGGGGAGGCCGGCGCGGTGGCCGAGGATCATACGGGTGGTGATGCCCTCCTTGCCGTTCCGCGCGAACTCGGGCCAGTAGTCGGCGACGGGCGCGTCGAGGTCCAGCAGGCCCCGCTGGACGAGGAGGTGGACGCAGAGGACGAGGACGCCCTTGCCGGCGGACATCACCGGGACGGCGGTGTCCGCCTCCCAGGGGCGGCCGGTGCGCTCGTCGGCGGTGCCGCCCCACAGGTCCACGACCTTGCGGCCGCCGTGGAAGACCGTGACGGCCGCGCCGAGCTCGGCGGTCTCCGCGAAGTTCCGCTCGAAGGCGTCCGCGACGGCCTCGAAGCCCGCGTCGACCTGTCCTTCGTACCGCATCAGGTTCCCCCTGGTCGTGCGAAGGGGCAGGTCGGAGACCTGCCCCTTGATCGAATAGCCCGGTCACCCTAACCCTCGGCGACCGGGCTTTTCGAACACTTTTCAGGGGCCCGGGGTCAGAAGCCCGCCGGCTCCGTGTACGTCCCCCACTCGTCCCGCAGCGCGTCGCAGATCTCGCCGAGCGTGGCCTCGGCGCGGACCGCCTCCAGCATCGGCTCGATCATGTTCGAGCCGTCTCGGGCCGCGGCCAGCATGGCGGCCAGGGCGGCCGTGACCGCGGCGTCGTCGCGGGCCGCCTTGCGGTCGGCCAGGACGCGGACCTGCTCGCGCTCGACCTCGTGGCTGACGCGCAGGATCTCCAGGTCGCCGGTGACGGACCCCTCGTGGCAGTTGACGCCGACGACCCGCTTGTCGCCCTTCTCCAGCGACTGCTGGTAGCGGAAGGCGCTCTCGGCGATCTCGCCCGTGAACCAGCCGTCCTCGATACCGCGCAGGATGCCGGAGGTGATCGGGCCGATGGGGTGCCTGCCGTCGGGGTGGGCGCGCAGTCCGCGCTCCTTGATCTGCTCGAAGATCTTCTCGGCGTCGGCCTCGATGCGGTCGGTGAGCTGCTCGACGAACCACGAACCGCCCAGCGGGTCCGCGACGTTGGCGACGCCCGTCTCCTCCATCAGCACCTGCTGGGTGCGGAGGGCGATCTCGGCGGCCTGCTCGCTGGGCAGCGCCAGGGTCTCGTCCAGGGCGTTGGTGTGGAGGGAGTTGGTGCCGCCGAGGACCGCGGCGAGGGCCTCCACCGCCGTACGGACGACGTTGTTGTACGGCTGCTGCGCGGTCAGCGACACGCCGGCGGTCTGCGTGTGGAAGCGCAGCCACTGGGCCTTGTCCGTCTTCGCGCCGTAAACCTCCTTCATCCAGCGGGCCCAGATCCGGCGCGCCGCGCGGAACTTGGCGATCTCCTCGAAGAAGTCGAGGTGCGCGTCGAAGAAGAACGACAGGCCGGGCGCGAAGGTGTCCACGTCCAGGCCGCGGCTCAGCCCCAGCTCGACGTAGCCGAAGCCGTCGGCCAGGGTGTACGCGAGCTCCTGCGCGGCCGTGGCCCCCGCCTCGCGGATGTGGTAGCCGGAGACGGAGAGCGGCTTGTAGGCGGGGATGGCGCGGGTGCAGTGCTCCATCAGGTCGCCGATGAGGCGCAGGTGCGGCTCGGGGCCGAACAGCCACTCCTTCTGAGCGATGTACTCCTTGAAGATGTCGGTCTGGAGCGTGCCGTTGAGGACGGCCGGGTCGACTCCCTGGCGCTCGGCGGCGACGAGGTACATGCAGAACACCGGCACGGCCGGGCCGCTGATCGTCATCGAGGTGGTGACGTCGCCGAGCGGGATGTCCTTGAACAGGACCTCCATGTCGGCGGCCGAGTCGATGGCGACGCCGCAGTGGCCCACCTCGCCGAGCGAGCGGGGGTCGTCGGAGTCGCGGCCCATCAGGGTGGGCATGTCGAAGGCGACCGAGAGGCCGCCGCCGCCCGCGGCCAGGATCATCTTGTAACGCTCGTTCGTCTGCTCGGCGTTGCCGAAGCCGGCGAACTGGCGGATGGTCCAGGTGCGGCCCCGGTAGCCCGTGGGGTGCAGGCCCCGGGTGAAGGGGTACTCGCCGGGCCAGCCGATGCGCTCGAAGCCCTCGTAGGTGTCGCCGGGGCGGGGCCCGTAGACCGGGTCGACCGGGTCGCCGGACAGGGTGGTGAAGTCGGCGTTCCGCTTGCGTGCCGCGTCGTACCGGGCCTGCCAGCGTCCGCGTCCCGCTTCGATGGATGCTGCGTCCATGGTGGTGCCGTCCGCCTCTCCGGGCTCCCGCGCGACCCGCGCGGGACTCGACCGCCGGGCGGCCCCCGTCGTCGCGGGCCGTCCCGGGACGCCCCGACTGGAAAACTACTAGGACGTCCTAGTAAATCGTCGCGCAAGAAAGCCCCGGACACAAGGGGCGTCCGGGGCCGTCCGTTCCGTGGCGCCGTCCCCGCCGGCCGGCGGACGGCCGGGCGGCGGGAGAGGCGCCGGGGGAAGGACTCAGGCGGCGGGGGAAGGCGCCGGCTCGGCGTCGGCGAACAGGGGCTCCAGCTCCCGGGTCACCTTGCGCTCGACGAAGAAGGCGGCCGTCGGGATGGTGCCCGCCAGCAGGATCCAGGCCAGCCGGCCGAACGGCCACTTGGCCTTGGAGCCCATGTCGAAGGCGAAGACCAGGTAGAGGACGTAGAGCCAGCCGTGGGCGATGGCGACGACCCGGAGGGGGCCGGCCACACCGTCCATGTCCAGTCCGTACTTGGCGATCACGCCGATCGTCAGCAGGACCAGCAGCACGCCGGTGATGTAGGCCAGGGCACGGTAGCGGGTCAGGACGGAGCGCTTCATGGGGGAGAGCGTAACGGCACCATCCGGGGCGATCTTCGCCGCCCCTGGCGTGGGTGAAGGGTGCCTGGTGAGACGGGTGCGGGGCGTGTCGCGCGGCCCCGCCGGAGGGCATACGGACGCTCCCGCTCCGCCGCCGGGTCACCCCCGCTCCGCCGCCGGGTTCCCCCTACTCCGCCGCCGCTTCCTCCGTGAAGTCCGACGCCGCCACCCGCAGCGGCCGCAGGATGCGGAAGATCTCCGCGCACTCCTCCGCGTCGTACACGCCCAGACCGAAGTCCATCGCCATCAGGTCCCGCGTCGCCGCCTCCACGACCTCGCGCCCCTTGTCGGTGATCGACGCCAAGGTGCCGCGCCCGTCCCTGGGGTTGGGGCGCTTGTCCACGAACCCGGCCGTGACCAGGCGGTCCACCGTGTTGGTCACCGACGTGGGGTGCACCATCAGCCGCTCCCCGATCTTCGACATCGGCAGCTCGCCGGCCTTGGAGAAGGTGAGCAGCACCAGCGCCTCGTAGCGCGCGAACGTCAGTCCGTACGGCTTGACGACGGCGTCGACCTGACCGAGCAGGATCTGGTGGGCCCGCATGATCGAGGTGATCGCGGCCATGGAGGGCACCGCACCCCAGCGCCGCTCCCAGAGTTCGTCGGCGCGGGCGATGGGGTCGAAGGGGAGGCTGAGCGGCTTGGACACGCCACGACCCTATCGCCCGGCCCCTCCCCCGGCGCCGGTGTTCCGGCATCCGGACCGGGCCCCGGGGCGCCGGGCGGCGGGCCGCTCCGAGCGGACCGACCAGGCGACGGCCGCCGTCGCGAGCGCCCCCGCCGCCCCCGCGCCCGCGATCACCGCCGACGGCGGGGTGAACTCGGCCGCCGTCCCCGCGACGGCCATGCCCAGGCCCTGGACGGTCATCAGACCGGCCGTCTGGAAGGTCATCGCCCGCCCGCGCAGCTCCTCGGGGACCGCGCGGACGAACCACTGGTCCACGCCGAGTGTGTACAGCGTCCCCGCACCCGCCAGGGCCAGCGCCGGCAGCGCCCAGGGGACGGACGGGCGCCAGGCGAACGCGAGGAAGGGGAGCAGCGAGACGACGGCCACCGGCAGCGCGGCCCGCTCCCGGGCCCGGGGCCCCAGCAGGCCGCCCGCGAGGGCCTCCCCCACGATCGCCCCGATAGGCATCCCGCACATCAGCAGCCCCAGCCCGACCGGACCGGCCCCGACGGCGTCGGCGTACGCGGCGGCGAGCGCCTCCGGGGCGACGAGGAAGAACGGCGGCACCCAGACCAGCAGGACCAGCCCCCGTATCCGCCGGTCGGCCACCAGCCGCCAGGTGCCCGTCAGCGAGGCCCGCACCAGGCCCCCTCCCCCGCCGGCACGCGCCGGGCGGCGGCGGGTGCCCAGCCGCAGCAGCAGCGCCGAGGCGAGAAATCCGACCACCGTCACCAGGAGTGCCCGCCGGGGCGGGAGCACGGTCAGCAGCAGGCCGCCGGCCGCGAACCCGGCGAGCTGTGCCCCCTGGGAGACCAGCCGGATCAGCGACCGGCCCAGGACGAACAGGTCGCCCTCGCCGAGGATGTCCCCGAGGGTGGCCGCCCGGGTGCCGCTGAACACGGGTCCCGCGAGGGCGCTGACACAGCGCAGCACCAGCAGGGCGCCGACCGGCGTCCAGGGCAGGGCCATCACCGTCACCGCCCCGGCGCACAGCAGGTCGCAGCAGACCAGGACGCGGCGGGCCGGGTACCGGTCGGCGATGCCGGACAGCAGGGTGCCGCCCACGAGGTACGGGAGGAAACCGAGCGCGAACGTGAGCGCGCTGAGCAGCGGCGATCCGGTGATCCGGTAGACCAGGACGGACAGGGCGAGTTCGCAGACCACGATGCCGAGCAGGGAGAGCAGGTGCGCGGCGAAGACCGCCCGGAACTCCGGCACGGCGAAGACGGCCGCGTAGCCGGACCGGGCGGGCGGGGCGTCCCGCTCGACGGAGGAGGGCGGGGGCGCGGGGGCGGCAGGGGGCGCGGGAGGTATGGAGGGCGCGGGGGGCGTCGGGGGGATGGAAGACGAGGAGTCCATGCCCGAAGCGTCCCGGCCGCCGAGGGCCCGATCTAATGTTTCGGACTCAGACGAATCCGCCCGCGCGGGGGCGCGGGACGAACCGACACGGGCTGGTACCGACCGGCACGAATGATGACGGACCGGCACGATCGACTGAGGGGCCATGTCGTTCCATCTGCACTTCGGACCCGAGGACCTGCTGCGCTGCCGCTTCGCGGTGTCGCCGCTGTGGGAGACGCAGGAGGCGCTGCGCACCCTGCACCAGTCGGAGCGGCACGGGTATTACGGGCCCTGGCTGCGCCGCGTGCGGAAGGTGGCGGCGCGGATCGACCTCTCGGCCTACCGGCTGCTGATGCCGCGCCTCGGGTACGCGCCCGACGTCCTCTGCCCGCCGCCCCGGGACCGGTCGGCGTCGTTCGCGGACGAGCTGGCGCGCGTCCGGGCGGCGGACCCGGAGCTGGTGCGGGAGGAGCTGGCCCGGTCCCTCGCCGACACGCCGGGGGCCGCGGAGTCGGCGCGGGGCCGGGCGATGCTGGCCGACCCCGCCGCCCTGCGGGAGTTGACGGACGTACTGGAACAGACCTGGCGGTCGCTGCTGCTCCCCCACTGGCCCCGGCACCGGGCCCTGCTGGAGGAGGACGTGGCGTACCGCACCCGGCAGCTGGCGGACGGCGGCCTGGAGCGGCTGTTCGCGGATCTGCACCCCGCGCTGACCTGGCGGGCGGGCACCCTGACCCTCCACAACCGGGGCGACCACGAGCGGACGCTGCGGGGCGAGGGGCTGCTGCTGGTGCCGAGCGCCTTCGTCTGGCCGAAGCTGGTCGGCGGCTTCGACCCGCCCTGGCAGGCCACGCTCGTCTACCCGGCGCGCGGCATCGGCGGCCTCTGGGCGGCGCCTGCGGCGCCGTCGGACGCGCTGGTCCGGCTGCTGGGCCCCAACCGGGCGGCCCTGCTCGCCGGCCTCGCGGCCCCGGCGACCACGACGGACCTGGCCGAACGGCACGGCCTGGCCCTCTCGTCGGTCTCGGCGCACCTGACCGTCCTCCGCGACGCGGGGCTGCTGACCGCGCGGCGGCGGGGACGGCAGGTGCTGTACGAGCGGACGGGGCTGGGGACGGCGGTGGCCGAGGGCTGAACCGGCCCGGTGCCGGGCGCCGGTGGCCGCGGCACCGGGCCGGTCCCGATGGGTTCGGGGTGGATTCGGAGTGGAGGGGCCGCCCGGTCAGGACGCCAGGTGGCGCTCCACCGTCGCGACCTTGCCGGTGAGGCCGTCGGTGACGCCCGGGCGGATGTCCGCCTTGAGGACGAGGGAGACCCGGCCGCAGCGGGCCTCGACGGCCTGGACGGCGCGCTTGACGACGTCCATGACCTCGTCCCACTCGCCCTCCAGGGAGGTGAACATGGCGTCGGTGCGGTTCGGCAGTCCGGAGGCGCGGACGACGCGGACCGCTTCCGCGACGTACTCGCCGACGTCCTCACCGGCACCGATCGGGGTGACGGAGAAAGCGACGATCACGCGCCGACCACGCCTTCCTTGCGGGCCCGGGCGGCCATGACGCTCGCCTCGGCCTCACGGCGGAGCTTGCGGTCGGCGAAGAAGCCGCCGAGCGGGACGACCGAGAGGGCGAAGTAGAGGGCGGCGGTCTTGTTGTCCCACTTGGTCCGTTTCCAGGCGTCGACCCAGAAGAGCACGTAGATCACGAACAGGAAGCCGTGCACCATGCCCATGGCGGGCACGGCGTTGAACTCGGTGGTGCGCTTGAGGACCGAGCACGTGATCAGCAGCAGGAACGACGTGGCCTCGGGCGCGGAGATCAGTCGGAGCCGGCGCAGAGCGGAGGCGGTCTTGAGGTCCACGGGAAAGCACCCTTTCCATCGGGAGTGGTGGGACGGTCACGCACTGCAGCGATCTTGTGAGTGCGTTCACAAGTTCCGACCATTGTTGCAGTTACCGCCGACAGCCCCGGATCCGGGTGGCGTTCGAACCCATACCAGGGGCCTTATCAGGGACGACTCCGGGGTCTCTCCGGGGCCGGGGGCCTGTCGGAGCGGCGCCGGCGCCCGCTAGCGTCGAGGCGTGGCACAGTTTCGGCTCCAAGGGAGCAAAATCCTCGCCGTCGACATGGCGGGCGACGCGGTCAAGGCCAAGAACGGGTCCATGGTCGCGTACGAGGGAGACATGACATTCAAGAAGATGACCGGTGGCGGTGACGGCCTGCGCGGCATGGTCACTCGCCGGCTCACGGGGGAACAGATGACGGTCATGGAGGTGAAGGGCCACGGCACCTGCTACTTCGCCGACCGGGCGAGCGAGATCAACCTGGTGAGTCTCCAGGGCGAGACGCTGTACGTGGAGGCGAGCAACCTCCTCTGCACCGACTCGGCGCTGCGCACCGGCACGTCGTTCACGGGTCTGCGCGGCGCCTCCCAGGGCAACGGCCTGTTCACGACGACCGTGGAGGGCACCGGGCAGGCGGCGATCCTCTCGGAGGGCACGGCGATCGTGCTGCGGGTGACGCCGCAGACGCCGCTCTCCGTGGACCCCGGGGCGTATATCGCGCACACGGGCGGACTCCGGCAGCACTTCCAGTCGGGGGTGAACTTCCGGACGTTCATGGGCGAGGGGTCGGGCGAGGCGTTCCAGATCCGCTTCGAGGGCGACGGGCTGGTGTACGTGCAGCCGAGCGAGCGCACCACGTTCGGGGGTGACGTCTGATGCCGTTCCGTTCACTGAACTCGCGGATGGTCGAGGCCCAGGTGCTCCCGGGGCAGCGGCTGTTCAGCCAGCGCGGGGCGATGCTCGCCTACAAGGGCGAGGTCTCCTTCACGCCCAGCATCACGGGCGGCCAGGGCGGCGTCATGGGGATGATCGGCCGCCGGATCGCCAACGAGGCCACACCGCTGATGACGGTGGAGGGCAGCGGCACGGTGATGTTCGGGCACGGCGGTCATCACGTCCATGTGATCGAGCTGTCCGGCGACACCCTCTATGTGGAGGCGGACCGGCTGCTGGCGTTCGACGGTTCGCTCCAGCAGGGCACGATGTTCATGGGGTCGCAGGGCGGCGTGATGGGCATGGTGCGCGGCCAGGTGACGGGCCAGGGCCTGTTCACCACGACCCTCAAGGGGCACGGCGCGGTGGCGGTGATGGCCCACGGCGGCTTCGTCGAGCTCCCGATCCAGCCCCAACGGCCCGTCCACGTCGACCCCCAGGCGTACGTCGCCCACCGCGGCGACGTACGGAACAAGCTGTCGACGGCGATCGGCTGGCGGGAGATGATCGGCCGCGGCTCGGGCGAGGCGTTCCAGCTGGAGCTGTCCGGCAGCGGCACGGTCTACGTACAGGCCTCGGAGGAGAAGCTGTGAACGGCCCGGTCATCCACGACGCGTACACCCTGCCGGTCAACGACAACGTCAACCCCTACGCGTTCAGCGTGGACCTCGACGGGGAGTGGTTCCTGCAGAAGGGGAAGATGATCGCCTACTTCGGGCAGATCAGCTTCCACGGCATCGGCCACGGCCCGCTGGACCGGCTGATCCGCACCAGCTTCCACTCGCCGCTGCACGCCGCGGACTGGGTGGTCGCCGAGGGGCGGGGCAGGATGCTGCTCGCGGACCGGTCGTTCGACGTCAACTCGTACGACCTGGAGGAGGGCAACCTCACGGTGCGCTCCGGCAATCTGCTGGCGTACCAGCCGACCCTGGCCCTGAAGCAGTCGATCATCCCGGGGTTCGTGACGCTCATCGGCACCGGGAAGTTCGTCGCCGCCTCCAACGGTCCGGTGGTGTTCGTGGAGCCGCCGATCCGGGTGGATCCGCAGGCGCTGGTCGGCTGGGCGGACTGCCCCTCGCCCTGCCACCACTACGACCACGGGTATATGCGCGGAGTGCTGGGCGGGGTACGGATGTTCACCGGCCTGGGCGGGACGTCCGGCGAGGAGCACCAATTCGAATTCGTCGGCGCCGGCACGGTACTGCTGCAGTCCAGTGAGCAGTTGATGGCCGAGCAGCCCACCGGGGCGCCGCCGGACGAGGCGGGGGTTCCGGGAGGCGGAACGCCCTCGACGCACGGGAACCAGCCATCCGCCCCCCGGCTCCCCGGCCAGTTGGGAGACCTCCAGCGCCGCTTCGGGCTGTGAGCGGTACCCTGCGGAGTGTGACGTCGAACGCCTGACCTCCCGTTCCGGCCCCACATTCCAATTGGTTCGCTTTTCAACTTTCTTAGGTAGAATCTCACCATGGACACCGAGAACGGCACACGTTGGCTCAGCGATGAGGAACAGCGCACCTGGCGTACCCACCTGGACGTCAGCCGGCTGTTGATGCATCAGCTCGAACGGGACCTCCAGCCGTTCGGACTGACCAACAACGACTACGAGATCCTGGTCAACCTCTCCGAGTCGAAGGACCACCGGATGCGGATGAGCGATCTCGCCGCCGCGACCCTCCAGTCGAAGAGCCGCCTCTCGCACCAGATCACGCGGATGGAGAACGCGGGTCTCGTCCGCCGGGAGAACTGCGAGTCCGACCGGCGGGGGCTGTTCGCCGTCCTCACCGAACAGGGCTGGGAGACCATGCGGAAGGTGGCCCCGCACCATGTGGCGTCCGTCCGGCAGCACTTCATCGATCTGCTGGGGCCCGGCGAGCTCAAGGCGCTGCACACCTCGCTGACCCCGGTGGCCGACCACCTGCGGGCCGCGCGGGGCAAGGGCTGACCCCGGGGGGCCTTCAGACCTCAGGCCCCGTCACACCTCCGGGAGGCCACGGCCCGGCCGTCCGCGCCCCCAGGGCTACGGACGGCCGGGCCGGCCGGGAAACGGCGGCTCCGGCCCCCGCACGGGCCCGCCGTCAGCCCGCCGTCAGCCCCGCCACCAGTTCGTCCGCCGCCGCGTACGGGTCCAGCGACCCGTCCAGCACCCGCGCCGCCAGGGCGCTCACGTCCCGGCCGCCGCGCAGGTCGCCGATCCGCGAGCGCAGCGCCGTGACCGCGATGCGCTCGATCTCGTGCGCCACCCGGGCCGCGCGCCGCTCCGCGAGGACGCCGTTCTCCTCCATCCAGGCCCGGTGCTTCTCCAGCGCCTCGACCACCTCGTCGGTGCCCTCGCCGCGCGCCGCCACCGTCTTGACGATCGGGGGCCGCCAGTCGCCGGGCTTGCGGGCCTCGCCCAGCCCCAGCATGTGGTTGAGCTCCCGGGCCGTCGCGTCCGCGCCGTCCCGGTCGGCCTTGTTGACCACGTAGACGTCGCCGATCTCCAGGATCCCGGCCTTCGCCGCCTGGATCCCGTCGCCCATGCCCGGGGCCAGCAGGACCACCGTCGTATCGGCCTCGGAGGCGATGTCCACCTCGGACTGGCCCACGCCCACGGTCTCCACCAGCACCACGTCGCAGCCGGCCGCGTCCAGGACGCGGATCGCCTGCGGCGCGGCCCAGGAGAGGCCGCCCAGGTGCCCGCGGGTGGCCATCGACCTGATGTAGACCCCCGGGTCGGAGGCGTGCTCCGACATCCGCACCCGGTCGCCCAGCAGGGCGCCGCCGGAGAACGGCGACGACGGGTCGACGGCCAGCACTCCCACCCGCCGGCCCCGCCGCCGGTAGGCGGAGACCAGGGCCGAGGTGGAGGTGGACTTGCCGACGCCGGGCGAGCCGGTGAGGCCGACCACATACGCCCCGCCGGCCAGCGGCGCCAGCGCCGCCATCACCTCGCGCAGCTGCGGGGACGCCCCCTCCACCAGCGAGATCAGCCGGGCGACGGCGCGCGGACCGCCGGCCCGGGCCTGCTCGACCAGCGCGGTCACGTCCGCCATCGCCGCTCCTCCCGCTTCCGTCCGCCGGGCCCGGCCGTCACTTGCCCGGGACGCGGATGATCAGGGCGTCACCCTGGCCGCCGCCGCCGCACAGCGCCGCCGCGCCGACCCCGCCGCCCCGCCGGCGCAGCTCCAGGGCGAGGTGGAGCACCGTACGGGCGCCCGACATGCCGATGGGGTGGCCCAGCGCGATGGCGCCGCCATTGACGTTCACCTTTTCCGGCGATACCCCCAGATCCTTGGTTGACTGCACCACAACCGCCGCGAAAGCCTCATTGATCTCGATCAGGTCCAGATCGTCGACGGTCAGCCCCTCCTTGGACAGGGCGTGCCGGATCGCGTTGGACGGCTGGGAGTGCAGCGAGTTGTCCGGACCGGCCACATTGCCGTGGGCGCCGATCTCGGCGATCCACTCCAGGCCCAGCTCCTCGGCCTTGGCCTTGCTCATCACGACCACGGCCGCGGCGCCGTCGGAGATCTGCGAGGAGGTGCCCGCGGTGATGGTGCCGTCCTTGCTGAACGAGGGCTTCAGCCGGCCCAGCACCTCGACGGTGGTGTCCCCGCGGATGCCCTCGTCCTTGCTGAAGACCACCGGCTCGCCCTTGCGCTGCGGCACCGCGACCGGGGTGATCTCGGCGTCGAACAGGCCGTTCTTCTGCGCGGCGGCGGCCCGCTGGTGGGAGCGGGCGCCGACCTCGTCCTGCGCCTCGCGGCCGATGCCCAGCCGGGTGTTGTGCTTCTCCGTCGACTCGCCCATGGCGATGGACTCGAACGGGTCGGTGAGCCCGTCGTACGCCATGGAGTCGAGCATCTCGATCGCGCCGTACTTGTAGCCCTCGCGCGACTTGGGCAGCAGGTGCGGGGCGTTGGTCATCGACTCCTGGCCGCCGGCGACCACGATGTCGAACTCGCCCGCGCGGATGAGCTGGTCGGCCAGCGCGATGGCGTCGAGGCCGGAGAGGCACACCTTGTTGACGGTGAGTGCGGGGACGTTCATGGGGATGCCGCCCTTGACGGCCGCCTGGCGGGCGGGGATCTGCCCGGCGCCCGCCTGGAGCACCTGACCCATGATCACGTACTGCACCTGGTCACCGCCGATGCCGGCCCGGTCGAGCGCGGCCTTGATGGCGAAACCGCCCAGTTCGGCCGCGGAGAAGGAGCGCAGCGAGCCGAGCAGCCGGCCCATGGGCGTCCGGGCACCGGCGACGATCACAGAGGTGGGGGCGGTCGAACCGTTCGTACCAGACATGGACGGTGCTCCTTCGGCGGAGGCGGTTAACGGTGGTTCTCGTCAATGTACTGAGCGGTACACCGGTCGGTCATCGGGCGACGGGTGTGATCGCGCGCACGTTGCGTAACCGCTCCGCGCGGCGGTGCACTGGACCCATGCTGACGCGCATCGACCACATCGGGATCGCCTGCTTCGACCTCGACACCACCGTCGAGTTCTACCGTGCCACGTACGGCTTCGAGGTGTTCCACACGGAGGTCAACGAGGAACAGGGCGTACGCGAGGCCATGCTGAAGATCAATGAGACCTCGGACGGCGGCGCCTCCTACCTCCAGCTCCTGGAGCCCACCCGGGAGGACTCCGCGGTGGGCAAGTGGCTGGCGAAGAACGGCGAGGGCGTGCACCACATCGCGTTCGGCACGGCCGACGTGGACGCCGACGCGGCGGCCGTACGGGACAAGGGCGTCCGCGTCCTCTACGACACCCCGCGCACCGGTTCCATGGGCTCGCGCATCACCTTCCTGCACCCCAAGGACTGTCACGGCGTGCTCACGGAACTGGTCACCTCGGCGCCCCGCCCGGACGAGGAGCACTGACCCACACCTGCCCCGGCCGGTAGAGTGCAGGTTCGGCCGGGGTACGGGTGGGGCCCGGCCCAGGCTGTGCCGATGATCTGACACCATTTCTTCGGAAGGGCGGGCTCCGGGTTCCACCACCACGCACGGGGCCGGCCACCGACGCGACCAGGGGACGGATGGACCGCGCAGTGCGGGGCTACGAGCGCCAGGACAGCCAGCGGGCTGAAACCGACCACCTCTCGCAATTCGAGGCCGAGATGGAGCGGCTGAAGAAGGAGCGGGAGAAGGCGGTCCAGCACGCCGACGACCTCGGCTACCAGGTCGAGGTGTTGCGCGCCAAGCTGCACGAGGCGCGCCGCACCCTCGCCCACCGTCCCGCCTATGACGCGGCCGGACTCGACTACCAGGCCGAACAACTGCTGCGCAACGCGCAGATCCAGGCCGACCAGCTGCGCGCGGACGCCGAGCGCGAACTGCGGGAGGCGCGCGCCCAGACGCAGCGGCTGCTCCAGGAGCACGCCGAGCGGCAGGCCCGTATGGAGGCCGAGCTGCACGCCGAGGCGGTGGCCCGCCGCCAGCGGCTGGACGAGGAGCTCAACGAGCGCCGCTCCACCGTCGAGTCGCACGTCAACGAGAACGTGGCCTGGGCCGAGCAGCTGCGCGCCCGTACGGAGTCGCAGGCCCGCCGGCTCCTGGAGGAGTCCCGCGCCGAGGCCGAGCAGGCGCTGAGCGCCGCCCGCGCCGAGGCCGCGCGCCTCACCGAGCAGGCGCGCACCCGGCTGGGCGCCGCCGCCGAGGAGGCCCGCGCCGAAGCCGAAGCGATCCTGCGCCGGGCGCGCACGGACGCCGAGCGGCTGCTGACCGCCGCCTCCCAGCAGGCCCAGGAGGCCACCGACCACGCCGAGCGGCTGCGTACCGAGGCCGGCGGCGAGGCCGAGCAGGCCAGAACGGCCGCCGCCGAGCTGACGCGCGCCGCCGAGGAGCGGATGCGGGAGGCCGAGACGGCGCTGCGCGAGGCGCGCGCCGAGGCCGACAAGGTCGTCGCCGAGGCCGCGCAGGCCGCCGCGGCGCGGCTGTCCGAGGCCGAGACGGACAACGAGCAGCGCACCCGGGCCGCCCGCGCCGAGATCACCCGGCTGGTCAACGAGGCCACCAAGGAGGCCGAGGCGCTGCGGGCCGAGGCCCGGCAGCTGCGCGACGACGCGGCGGCGGAGGCCGAGCGGCTGCTGGCCGAGACGGCGGAGAAGGCGCGCAGCGCCGCCGCCGAGGACTCGGCCGCCCAGCTGGCGAAGGCCGCGCGGACGGCCGAGGAGATGCTGTCCAAGGCGTCCGAGGACGCCCGGGCCGCCACCAAGGCGGCGGCGGCCGAGGCCGAGCGCATCCGCAAGGAGGCGGAGGCCGAGGCGGAGCGGCTGCGGGCGCAGGCCGAGGAGTCGGCCGAGCAGCTCAAGGGCGCCGCGAAGGACGACACCAAGGAGTACCGCGCCAAGACCGTCGAGCTCCAGGAGGAGGCGCGGCGGCTGCGCGGCGAGGCCGAGCAGTTGCGCGCGGACGCCGTCGCCGAGGCCGAGAAGGTCCGCGCCGAGGCGCGCCGCGAGGCGCTCCAGCAGATCGAGGAGGCGGCGAAGACCGCCGAGGAGCTGCTGGCCAAGGCGAAGGCCGACGCGGCCGAGACGCGGTCGGCGGCGACGGCCGAGGGCGAGCGGGTGCGGGCCGAGGCGGCCGAGCGCGCCGCCGGGCTGCGCGAGCAGGCCGAGGAGGCGCTGGAGCGCGCCCGGGCCGAGGCCGAGGAGATGGCCGAGGAGGCCGAGGACCACGCCGAGCGCACCCGCGCCGAGGCGGCCGAGGCCGCCGCGAAGCTGCGCGCGGAGGCCGAGAAGGCCGCCGAGGCGCTGCGCGAGGACGCCGCCGAGGAGCTGACCCGGCTGCGGACCGAGGCCGAGGAGCGGGTCGAGGCCGCCGAGGAGGCGCTGCGCGAGGCCCGTACGGAGGCCGAGCGGCTGCGCAAGGAGGCCGCGGAGGAGACCGAGCGGCAGCGGACCGAGGCCGCGGAGCGGGCCCGGGCGCTGCGGGCGCAGGCCGAGGAGGACGCCGAGCGGCAGCGCGCGGAGGCCGCCGAGGAGGCCGCGACGGCCCGCGCCGAGGGCCAGGAGGCGGCGTCGCGGATGCGCGCCGAGGCGGCCGAGGAGGCCGAGCGGCTGCGGTCGGAGGCCCAGGAGGCCGCCGACCGGATCCGCGCCGAGGCCAACGCGGCGGCGGAGCGGACGGCGGCGGAGGCCGCCGAGGAGCTGGCCGCCGCCCAGGAGGAGGCCGCGAGGCGCCGCCGTGAGGCGGAGGAGACGCTCGGCGACGCCCGTACCGAGGCGCAGGCGGAGCGCGAGGCGGCGCGCGAGCAGAGCGAGGAGCTGCTGGCCTCGGCGCGCAAGCGGGTCACGGAGGCGCAGGAGGAGGCCCGGCGCCTGGTCGAGGAGGCCGAGCAGCGGGCGGCCGAGCTGGTGTCCGCGGCGGAGCAGACGGCCCAGCAGGTCCGGGAGTCCGTCGCGGGCCTGCACGAGCAGGCCGAGGAGGAGATCGCCGGGCTGCGGTCGGCCGCCGAGCACAGTGCCGAGCGGACGGTCACCGAGGCGCAGGAGGAGGCGGACCGGGTCCGCTCCGAGGCGTACGCCGAGCGCGAGAGCGCCCGGGAGGACGCGGTGCGGATCCGCGCCGAGGCCCAGTCGGCCTCGGAGGCGGCCCGCGAGCTGGCCGAGCGCACGGTCGAGGAGGCGATCGCCGAGGGCGAGCGCGTCGAGGCCGAGGCGGCGCGGGTGCTGGAGGAGGCCCGTGAGGCGGCCAACAAGCGCCGGTCGGACGCCGCCGAGCAGGCGGACGCGCTGATCGCGGAGGCGGCGAGCGAGGCCGAGCGGCTGCGCGCGGACGCGGGCCGGGTGCTGGACGAGGCCGAGGAGGCCGCCGAGGCGGAGCGCGCCCAGGCGGCGTCCGACGCGGAGGCGCTGCGGGCCGAGGCCCGGCGGGTCATGGACGAGGCGCGGGACGCGGCCGACGCCCACCGGGTGGAGGCGGCGCGGCAGGCCGACGAGCTGGTCGCGAAGGCGACGGCGGAGGCCGAGCGGCTGGTCTCGGACGCGTCGGCGAAGGCGCAGCAGATGCGCACGGACGCGTCGGACGCGCTGGCGTCGGCGGAGCAGGACGCGGCGCGCGCCCGGGCCGAGGCCCGCGAGGACGCGAACAAGATGCGGGCGGACGGCCGTGCGGAGGCCGAACGCATCGTCAACGAGGCGGCGGAGCTGACCTCTTCGGCGCAGGAGGACGCCGACCGCATCCTGGACGAGGCGCGCGCGGCGGCCGACAAGCGCCGCGCGGAGGCCGGGCGGCAGGCGGACGAGCTGGTCGCCGAGGCGACGGCGGAGGCCGAGCGGATGGCCGCCGAGGCCGCGCGCGCGGCCGAGGAGACCCGTGAGGCGGCGGAGGCGCACCGCGCCGAGACCGCCGCGGAGGCCGAGCGGACGCTGGCGGACGCCCAGGCCGAGGCCGAGCGGGTACGGGCCGACGCGGCGGCGGCGCTGGAGCAGGCACGCCAGGAGGCCGCCGAGACGGCGGACGAGGCGCGCAAGGCCGCCGACAAGCGCCGCGCGGAGGCCGCCCGCCAGGCGGACGAGCTGATCGCCGAGGCGACGGCCGAGGCCGAGCGGATGGCCGCCGAGGCCCGGGCGGCGCTGGCCGCGGCCCAGGAGAACGCCAACAGCACGCGTGCCGACTCGGCGAAGCTGAAGGCCGACGCGGTGCTGGAGGCCGAGCGGCTGCGCGCGGAGGCGCGCGAGGAGGCCGAGCGGACGGTCGACGAGGCGCGGGACGCGGCGGCACAGCGGCGTACCGAGGCCGCCGAGCAGGCGGACGCGCTGATCGCCAAGGCCCGGGAGGAGGCGGTGAAGACCGCCGCCGCGGCCGAGGAGCAGGCCGACACCATGGTCGGCGTCGCGCGCCGGGAGGCCGAGCGGATCGTCACCGAGGCCACCGGCGAGGGCAACGCGCTGGTGGAGCGGGCGCGTACGGACGCGGACACCCTGCTGTCCGAGGCCCGCGGGGACGCGACCGCCATAAGGGAGCGCGCCGAGGAGCTGCGGGCGCGCATCGAGGCCGAGGTCGAGGAGCTGCACGACCGGGCGCGGCGGGAGGCCGCGGAGGCCATGCAGTCGGCCGGCGAGCGCTGCGACAAGCTCGTCGCGGCCGCCACCGAGCAGTTGGCGGAGGCCGAGGCGAAGGCGAAGCAGCTGGTGTCCGACGCCGGCGGCGAGGCGAACAAGGTCCGCGTCGCCGCGGTGAAGAAGGCCGAGGGCCTGCTGAAGGAGGCCGAGCAGAAGCGGAACGCCGCCGTGCGCGACGCGGAGAAGCTGCGGAGCGAGGCCGTACGCGAGGCGGAGCGCCTGCGCACCGAGGCCGAGGAGGAGGCGCGGCGCCTGGTCGAGGGCGGCCGGACGGAGTTGGAGGCACTGGTTCGTCGCCGCGAGGACATCAACGCGGAGATTTCCCGTGTCCAGGACGTGTTGGAGGCGTTGGAATCATTTGAGTCCCCTGGGGCAAGCGGCTCCAAGGAGGGCGGGGTGAAGGCGACGGCGGGAGCCGGCGCTACTCGTTCGGGTGGCAAGCAGTCCCAGAAGTAAGCCACTCATTCGAGGGGAACAATTCCCCAATCCGCCAACCGAGTACGAGGATCTGCTCCATGCGACGCCGCTCACCGCCCTAGGATTCCCTTATCACCTCACCGGTCTCTTTCGACAGGAACCCCATGAGCGACACTTCCTCCCCCTTCGGCTTCGAGCTCGTGCGGCGTGGATACGACCGCGGCCAGGTGGACGACCGCATTACCAAGCTCGTCGCCGACCGTGACAGCGCACTGGCCCGGATCACCTCTCTGGAAAAGCGCATCGAGGAGCTGCACCTCGAGACGCAGAACGCTCAGGCCCAGATCAATGACGCGGAACCGTCGTACGCGGGGCTCGGGGCGCGGGTCGAGAAGATCCTCCGGCTGGCCGAGGAAGAGGCCAAGGACCTGCGCGAGGAGGCCCGCCGGGCGGCGGAGCAGCACCGCGAGCTGGCGGAGTCGGCGGCGCAGCAAGTGCGCAACGACGCCGAGGCGTTCGCCGCCGACCGCAAGGCGAAGGCGGAGGACGAGGGCGCCCGGATCGTCGAGAAGGCCAAGGGGGACGCGGCGACGCTGCGGGCCGAGGCGCAGAAGGACGCGCAGTCCAAGCGCGAGGAGGCGGACGCCCTCTTCGAGGAGACGCGCGCCAAGGCGGCCCAGGCGGCGGCCGATTTCGAGACCAACCTGGCCAAGCGCCGCGAGCAGTCCGAGCGGGACCTCGCCTCGCGGCAGGCGAAGGCGGAGAAGCGGCTCGCGGAGATCGAGCACCGCGCGGAGCAGCTCCGGCTGGAGGCCGAGAAGCTGCGGACGGACGCGGAGCGCCGGGCGCGCCAGACGGTGGAGACCGCGCAGCGCCAGGCCGAGGACATCGTGGCCGACGCCAACGCCAAGGCGGACCGCATCCGCAGCGAGTCCGAGCGCGAGCTGGCGGCGCTGACCAACCGCCGCGACAGCATCAACGCCCAGCTCACCAACGTCCGCGAGATGCTCGCCACGCTGACCGGCGCCGCGGTGGCCGCGGCCGGTGTGCCCGGCGACGACGAGCCGATCTCGCGCGGCGTCCCGGCCCAGCAGAGCCGCTGAACCGCGGCGGTTCACCGGCGGCGAGAGACGGCCGCGGAGCCGCGAGAGGTCCGCACGAGGGCAGTTCGGCGGGTTCGCACACCAGCGGCGCGGACAGGACAGAGCGGCACCACAGCACCAAGCGACACCGAGCAGCATCAAGCAACACCGAGCAGCACAGCAGCGGCAACGCACCACAGCAGCAACAGCAGTACACAGCACCACATTCGTTCGGGGGATCCCGCGCTCAGCGCGTCGTGGCCGTCCGAGGATCCGGCGGCGGCTTACGGCGCGCTGACGTGTCCCGCGCGCCCGTGCCCTTTCCTTGTCCCTCGCGAACGGCGTCCTTCCGGTGGCGAGGCCCCGGGCCCGCCCGTACCGTGAATGAATGATCGAGCTGGAGGGTCTGACCAAGCGCTACGGCGACAAACTCGCCGTCGATCACCTCACCTGCACCGTGCGCCCCGGCATCGTCACCGGCTTCCTCGGCCCCAACGGCGCGGGCAAGTCCACCACGATGCGCATGATGCTCGACCTCGACAACCCCACCAGTGGCACGGTCCGCATCGACGGCCGGCACTACCGGGAACTGCGCGACCCCCTGCGGACGGTGGGCGCCCTGCTGGACGCCAAGGCGATCCACGGCGGTCGCAGCGCCTACCACCACCTGCTGTGTCTGGCGCAGAGCAACGGCATCCCGCCCGCGCGGGTGCGCGAGGTGCTGGACACCGTGGGGCTGTCGTCGGTGGCGCGGAAGCGGGCCAAGGGGTTCTCGCTCGGCATGGGCCAGCGGCTGGGCATCGCGGCGGCGCTGCTCGGCGACCCGCGCATCCTGATGTTCGACGAACCGGTCAACGGCCTGGACCCGGAGGGGATCCACTGGATCCGGACGCTGATGAAGGGGCTGGCGGCACAGGGCCGGACGGTGTTCGTCTCCTCGCACCTGATGAGCGAGATGGCGCTCACCGCCGAACACCTGATCGTCATCGGCCAGGGCCGGCTGCTCGCCGACACCTCCATGGCGGACTTCATCGCGCAGAACTCCCGTTCGTTCGTACGCATGCGCTCGCCGGAGCGGGAGCGGCTCCGGGACGTCCTCTCGGGCGCCGGGATCACGGCCGCGCCGGGCCCGGAGGGCGGGCTGGACGTGACCGGCGAGGACGCGGCCCACCTGGGCGAGCTGGCGGCGCGGCACGGGATCACGCTGCACGAGCTCAGCCCGCAGCGGGCCTCGCTGGAGGAGGCGTTCATGCGGCTGACGGCCGAGTCCGTGGAGTACCACGCGCGGGCCGGGGCGGGCGCGGAGCCGGCGACCGCCGCCGAGCGGCCGTCCTGGGGTGCCGAGTGGCGCGGGAAGGAATCCTGATCATGGCGGTCACGGCACAGGTTCTGCGATCGGAATGGACGAAGATCAAATCCGTGCGTTCCACGGTGTGGACGCTGGGCACCGGAGTCGTGGTGACCGTCGCGCTCGGCGCGCTGATCAGCGCACTCGCCAAGAACGACTACGAAAATCTCTCGCCGCGCGACCGGTTCGCCTTCGACCCGACATTCATCAGTTTCGCGGGGATGGGACTCGGCCAGCTCGCATTGATCGTTTTCGGGGTATTGGTGGTCGCCAATGAATACAGCACCGGAATGATCCGCACATCACTGGCGGCGGTTCCGCGACGCGGTCTCTTCCTCTTCGGCAAGATCGCAATTGCGACGGCACTCGCGCTGGTCGTGGGCATGATCACCAGCTTTCTCACTTTTTTCGTCGGGCAGGCGATGCTGGACGACCGCGGCGCGCACCTCGGCGACCCGGGCGTCCTCCGGGCGGTCGTCGGCGGCGGGCTCTACATGACGCTGATCACGATGTTCTCCATGGGGGTGGCGGCCATGCTGCGCAGCCCCATGCTCTCGCTCGGCGTCCTGATGCCGTTCTTCTTCCTGATCTCCAGCATCCTGGCGAACGTCTCGGCCACGAAGAAGGTCGGCGAGTACCTGCCCGACAAGGCCGGGCAGAAGGTCATGCAGGTCGTCCTCGTCGACGACGACGCCCCGTACGGGCCCTGGGGAGGCTTCGCGATCATGGTGCTGTGGGTGGCCGCCGCCCTGGTGGGCGGGTACGTGGTGCTGAAGAAGCGCGACGCGTGACACGGTGACGCGCCGGTCCCTGCGCGCCCTCGGGCTCGACGCCGTCCCGTTCCGGCGCCCCCTGGAGTACCCGGGCCGCCCGGCACCGGAGCCGTGCCTGCTGCTGGAGACGGAGCTGCTGCCGCTGCGCGCCGTCCCGGGCCGGCCGCTCGGGGCGTGGCCGGTCGTCGGCGCCCCGGGCCCGGACGGGACCGGGCAACCCGACGGCCCCGGCACGCCGCCCGGTACGGCCACCGCGCCCGGCCCGCGCCCCGGCCCCGCTCCCCCGCCGCCGCCCGACGGCACCGGCCCCCCGCTGGACGCCGTGCTGACCGCCCTGGGACGGCTCGTCACCGGACACCGCCACCCCGTGCTGGCCGTGGGTTCCAACGCCTCCCCCGCCCAGATGGGCCACAAGCTGGCCGCGCACCGGCTCCCGGCCGCCGTGCCCATGGTCCCGGTGACCGTCCGCGGCATCGGGGTGGGCTGCTCCGCCCACATCGGGCGGGCCGGGTACGTGGCCGCGGCGCCGTACGCCGACCCGGCGGCCGAGCGGCGGCTGGTGGTCAGCTGGCTCGACCCGGCCCAGCTGGCCGCCGTGGACGCCTCCGAGCTGCACTACCGGCGCGTCCTGCTGCCCGGGGCGGCGTTCCCGATAACCCTGCCCTCCGGCGACCGGCTCGGCGGCGCCTACCTCTACGTCTCCCGGCACGGCGTGCTGCTGGACCCGGCCACCGGCCGGCCACGCCCCGGCGCGGAGGACCAGGGCGCGCTGCTCGCCGCGCTGCTGCGCTCCTCCAAGCGGCTGCGCAACCTGCTCGGCCCCGACCCCGGCGCCTGGACGGAGCGGGCGCGCGCCGAGGAGACGGTCCGGGCGGAGGGTGCCCGGATCTTCCGGGAGGAGGGCTGGATCCACCCGGAAGGCGACCTTCCGACGGCTTCCGGAACGGACGACGTCCGCTACGCCGACCTGTCCCCCTGACACCGCCGGGGGCCTTCCGCTCGCCCCCTCCCCCGCCCCGGACGGCATTCCGTGGAACCGTCAGCCCCTCGTTATCCTCCTAACCCGAACGGGGGCACTCGCCCCGACCATCTCGCGAGGGGCGGAGAATGATCGAGGCAGTCGGCCTGACGAAGCGCTACGGCGCCAAGACGGCCGTGCACAACCTGAACTTCCGGGTGCGGCCGGGGGCCGTCACCGGCTTCCTGGGCCCCAACGGTTCCGGCAAGTCCACGACCATGCGCATGATCCTGGGTCTGGACGAGCCGACCGCCGGCCGGGTCACCATCGGGGGCCGCCCCTTCCGGGAACTGCCCAACGCCGCCCGCCAGGTCGGCGCGCTGATCGACGCCAAGGCCGTGCACGGCGGGCGCAGCGCCTACAACCACCTGCTGGCCCTCGCCCAGCTCGCCGGCATCCCGCGTTCCCGGGTGGACGAGGTGCTGGGCGTGGTCGGCCTGCACGGCGTGGCCAAGCAGCGCTCCCGCGGCTTCTCGCTCGGCATGGGCCAGCGGCTCGGCATCGCCGCGGCGCTCCTCGGCGACCCGCAGGTGCTGCTGTTCGACGAGCCCGTCAACGGCCTCGACCCCGAAGGCATCCTCTGGGTCCGCAATCTGATGAAGCGGCTGGCCGCCGAGGGCCGGACGGTGTTCGTCTCCTCGCACCTGATGAGCGAGATGGCGCTCACCGCGGACCACCTGATCGTCATCGGCCGCGGCCAGTTGCTCGCCGACATGAGCGTCCAGGACTTCATCGCCGCCAACTCGGCCGGTTTCGCCCGCGTCCGCACCCCCGACACCGAGCCGGAGGGGCGCGAGAAACTCACCACCGCGCTGGTCGAGGCGGGCGGCCAGGTGCTGCCCGAGCCCGACGGCGCCCTGCGCGTCACCGGTCTGGAGCTGCCCCGGATCAGCGACGTCGCCCACGACAACGGCGTCCGCCTCTGGGAGCTCTCCCCGCACCAGGCGTCCCTGGAGGAGGCGTACATGCGGATGACGCAGGGCGCCGTCGACTACCGGTCGACCCACGACGCCCGGGCCGGCTTCCGGCCGCCGGTCGCCCAGGGGTACGCGGCGCCCGGCGGCCCGGTGCCGCAGGGGTGGAACGGGCCGGCCGGCTACCCAGTGCTGCCGGGCGAGCAGCCCAACCCGTACGCGCAGCAGCAGCCCATGGCGGCTCCTCAAGCCCCCCAGGCCCCGCAGGCCATGCAGACCTCGCAGCCACCGCCCTGGCCGGCGCCGTGACGCTCGGCGCCGCTCCCGCCGCCTCGGCCGCCTCCGCCACGGGCCC